>JACSRN010000189.1 GCA_014879735.1 Paracoccaceae bacterium | reverse complement strand
TTGCCGACCGGCATCGATTCGCCGGTGATCGTCGCCTCATCGAGCGAGCCTTCCCCTTCCGCCACCTCGCCATCGGCCGGCACACGCGCACCGGGGCGCAGCACCACCAGGTCGCCGGCCACGAGATCGCCCACCGAAACTTCCGTGATGGTGCCGTCAGGAGCGCGCCTGAGCGCGGTGTCGGGACGCAGCGCCATCAGCGCCTCGACGGCATGGCGTGCCCGGCCCATCGCCCGCTGCTCCAACGTGGTCGAGAGGCTGAACAGCGTCAGCAGCACCGCCCCTTCGAGCGCAGCACCCACCGCGGCGGCGGCAAGGGCGGCCACGATCATCAGAAGATCGATGTCGAGAATCCGCTCGCGCCAGAGCGACATCAGGGCCCGGACCCCGGTCGGCACACCACCGGCCAGATAGACCAGCACGAGACCGACCGGTCCCCAAAGACCGGGGATCAAGAAGGCATCGACAGTCGCAAGCGTCATCCCGGCAAGCGTGATGCCGGTCAATGCTGTCATGAAGCGGTCGGAAGAAAGGTCGATTTGCAATTTGTGTTCCTGGCTGTGCCGCGACGGCGGCAGTGGCTGGGGGAGACCGGCGATGATGCGCCGGATGGGCTGGCGTTACATTCCCGGTCGATCAGGCTCCTGGTCGCTATTCTTTTTCCATTACGACATCGAGCTTACCTCCAGGATCGCGCCGCCGGCAGCCGCAATCAACACCACGAGCGATGGCGGGAATTTCCAGCTCATCAGGGCCACGAAGCAGGTCAGCGCCAGCGCAAAGTCACGGGGCGAACCGACCGCGCTGGTCCAGAGCGGATCGTAGAGCGCGGCGCCCAGAATGCCGACCACCGCGGCATTGGCCCCTGCCATCGGCGCCCGCACGCCGGAGCGTGCGCGCAGCGTGTTCCAGAACGGCAGCGCGCCGACAAGCAGCAGGAAGCCCGGCAGGAAGATCGCAAAAAGGGCAAGCGTCGCGCCGGCGATCCCGTTCGGGCCGGGTTCGAGCAGCATGCCGAGATAGCCGGCGAAGGTGAAGAGCGGCCCCGGCACCGCCTGGGCCGCGCCATAGCCGGCCAGGAACGCATCGGGCGTGACCCAGCCCGGGCGAACCACTTCGGCTTCCAGCAAAGGCAAGACCACATGGCCGCCGCCAAATACCAGCGCACCAGCGCGATAGAAGGCGTCGATCACCGCCAGGCCCTGCGCGGGAAATAGCATCACAGCTAGCGGCAGGCCGAAGATCAGGATGAAGAACAGGGCCAGCGCGATTATTCCCGCCTGCCGCGAAACCGGGAAATGCAGCGCTTCACCCGGCGCTCCCGCCGTGTCCCGGCAAAGCCAGAGCCCGGCGAGCCCACCGAGCAGGATTGCACCCAGCTGACCCGTGGCTCCCCCGATCAGCACCGCCATCAATACGGCGGCGAGCGCGATCGTCTGGCGTGAGCGGTCGGGACAAAGCGTGCGCGCCATCCCCCAGACCGCCTGCGCCACGATGGCCACCGCCACCAGTTTCAACCCGTTCAGCACCCCGATGCCGAGCGGGCCTGAAAACGCCCCCGCTCCAAGCGCGAACAGCATCAGCAGCAGGGCGGAAGGCAAGGTAAAGGCCGCCCAGGCAGCCAACGCACCCACCGGTCCGGCACGCTGCAAGCCCAACACGAAGCCGACCTGGCTGGATGCTGGCCCCGGAAGGAACTGGCACAGCGCGACCAGATCGGCATAGGCACGATCGTCGATCCAGCCGCGCCGGGCAACGAATTCCTCGCGGAAATAGCCCAGATGCGCGATCGGTCCACCGAAGGAGGTCAGGCCCAGTTTCAGGAAGGCGGCCAGAACCTCGCCGGGCGTTCCTTGTCGTCGGCGCTGAGTCACGGCATTCAGCGTGTCATTGGCGGGCATGATCTCTCCGTGATGCTCGCGATTTCCGGGACTCACCAGACGCCCTGAAAGGGCGCATGCGATCATTGTCCCTGTAATGGGGCAATGGAACAGACCGGTGACTGCCGAAGCGCGCGCCTCGTCTTCCATCAGCATCGCAAGCGGTGTCCACAGGACCGCACCCCGCAAGAGAGATAACGGATGACTCATGCCGTGGTTGTCCGGGGAAGACCAGCCTGCGGACGACGGCCCTCCAGAAGGTCGGCGTCGGTGGCGAGCGCATCAGCCATGAAATCCATGAATGCACGGATACGGGCGGTGTTGCGCAGGTCCTCATGGGTCAGCAGCCACAGATCGAGCCGGAAATCTTGCGGAAACAGGGCGATCCGGACAAGATCGGGGGTACGGTCGGCTACGGCGCAGGGCAGCGGCGCAAGGCCGATTCCGGCCCTTGCCGCGGCAATCGCGGCCGAGATCGAGTTGGTGCGATAGATTGGCCGCATTTTCGGCAGCCAACCCGCCAACTGATGACCGATCGCTCCATGTGACCGGCCGAAGCCGATCCAGTCGCTGCCGGCAAGATCGTCATCAAGCCCCTGAGCGGCGCGTTCTGCCGAGGCATAGACCCCGAAGGCCAGCCGGCCGACACGCCGGCCGACCAATGTTTCCTGCGGCGTGTTGCCGATGCGCAGTGCGACATCGGCCTCGCGTCGGGTCAGGTCCAGGGGAGTGTCCGAAACGATCACTTCCAATTCGATCCCTGGCTGCGCTGCATGGAAGGCCGCCAGATGCGGTGGCAATAACCCGATCGCCAGCATATCGATGGCTGTGATGCGGATAAGCCCGCTCAGGCGCTGGTCCTGTCCGGTCACCTGACGCGACAGGGCGATAATTTCCTCGTCGATCCGGATGGCGGTCTCCTGCATGGCCTCTCCGGCGCCCGTCAGCGCATAGCCGTCCGGCAACCGCTCGAAGAGCCGAACGCCCAGACGTTCCTCGAAGGCGCTGAGACGGCGAAACACGGTCGAGTGCGTTACGCCAAGGCTGCGCGCTGCGCCAGACAGCGTGCCCGCCCGGGCCACAGCGAGAAAGAAGCGCAGATCGTCCCAGTTCTGGTTCTGTGCATCCATGAAGGATCACCCCTTCCAAGCCTGCTCCCATTGCCGGCAGCTTGTCGCCATCTTGCCGGCAACACCGCGCGTTCGCTTTGCCCCGTCAGAAAAGCTTGACCACGATCATTGCTCCACTTAAGTATGTGATTGCTCACTTACTAGGTACTTTATGCGAAAATCCGCGGAATTGCGCAAGGCCGAAATCGTCGC
>JACSRN010000056.1 GCA_014879735.1 Paracoccaceae bacterium | reverse complement strand
TCCGTCGTCGGCAGCGTCAGATGTGTATAAGAGACAGGCCATCAGCTGCATGAGCCACAGCAGGTCTGCTTCCGCCATGGCACCCGCCGCCGCCAGATCGTCGAAACTGTCGCCCAGGCAGAGGACCGTCCGCGCGCCGGTGGCCGCCAGATCGGCATCCAGCCGCTCCAGCGTCGCCTGCGTCTCGTAGGGCGGCAAAAGCGTGCCGCCCCGGCGGGCAAGGCGGGCGGACTTGCCGAAATGCAGATCCGATACCGCCAGCAGCCGCCGGTCCGGCCAGTAGAGCGCACCGGAGGGCAGCGCCTGCAGGGTTTCGGCACCAAGGGCAAGGATCAGCGTCATGCCCCGGATCTGCCTCGCCCGGGCCCGATGCGCAAGACGGTGCCGCGGTGCGCGCGACGGCAGGCCGGACGGTCGGCGCAGGCGGCAGGGGTGGCGCAGGCGGCAAGGGTGGCGCAGGTGGCAAGGGTGGCGCGATGATATTTGCCAAGGACGGCGCGGCTGCAGCGGGCGGGCGGCCTGCCGATCGGGCCCGCTGTCGGGCCGTCCGGCCCTGTCGGGCTGGCCGTTCTCCGGGGCGGGCGAAAGCTGCCGGACGCCATGTCCTGCCCGCGGCCTAGGCCTTGTTCGCCGCCTTGTTCGCCGCCCTGTCGACCGTCTTATCCGCGGCCTTGTCGGCCGCCGCGTCAGCCGTGCTGTCAGACGCCTCGCCCGCCGCCTTTTCCGCCGTGGCCGGGCCGAGGCCGGTTTCCGCCGCATCCAGCCCCGCCGCGGCCATCAGGCGCTGTGCCTCGGCGGCGGCCAGCCGGTCGCGGCCCAGCCCGCTGATCGGCACCTTGCCGACCTCCAGCAGCAGCGGCGCGGCAAGCGGCGTCACGCGGTCCAGCCGGCGCAGGCGAAGCCGGCCGCCGGTGCGCGCCAGCATCTCCTCGATCCGGCCGAAGTCGATCAGGCCGCGCATCGCCTCGTCGCGGGTGATCTTCAGCAGAAGATGGCCGGGGTCGTAGCGGCGCAGCGTGTCATAGAGGATGTCCGAGGAAAACGTCGCCTGCCGCCCGGTCTTGCGCCGGCCCTGGAACTGCCGCTCGATCAGGCCGGACACCAGCGCCACGTTGCGGAAGGTGCGTTTCATCACGGCATTGCCGTCAAGCCAGCCATCCAGATCCTGGCGCAGGGTCGAGGCGTCGAACAGCGGCGCCGGGTCGATCACCGGATCCAGCCCCCAGATCAGCGTCGCATAATCGGTCGCGACAAAGCCGAGGGGGGCAAGCCCCTGGTCCTCCATCCGTTTCGTCAGCAGCAGGCCCAGCGTCTGTTGCGCATTCCGCCCGGCAAAGCCGTAGACGCACAGATATTCCCGCCCTTCATGCGGGAAGCTCTCCAGCAGCAGCCGGTCGCGCGAGGGCATTTCCGAAACCTCGCGCTGCAGCGCCAGCCAGCCGGCGGTATGACCCGGCAGGTCGGGCCAGCCCGGGCGGTGCAGCAGCGCGAGGATCCGGTCGGACAATTGTGTAGAGGTGGCGAATTTCGTGCCCGAGAAGACGGCGATCTTCGGGTCGCGCCCCGGAGAGCGGCTGACCTCGACCGTCATCTCGTTCAAACCCTCGTAGCGCACGATCTGGCCGCCGATCAGGAAGGTGTCGCCGGGGGTGAGGGAGGCGGCAAAGGCCTCTTCAACCTCGCCGATCGCCGCGCCGCGGCGGAAGCGGACCTTCAGCAATTCGGTGTCGATGATGGTGCCCAGATTCTGGCGGATTGCCGCGGCGGCGCGCGGGTCGCGCAGATGCCACAGCGGCCCGGTCTGCTTCAGCCGCTGCCAGCGGTCATAGGCGCGCAGCGCATAGCCGCCGGTTGCGACAAAGGTCAGGATCTCGTCGAATTCGCTGCGGGTCAGGCCGGTATAGGGCGCGGCCCCGGTGATCTCGGCGAACAGGTCGTCGGCGCGGAACGGGCCGGCGCTGGCGGCAAGAAGCACATGCTGGCAGACCACGTCGCGCGGGCCGGGGCCGCGCGGCTCGCCATCCAGATCGCGGGCGCGCACGGCCTCCAGCGCGGCCAGGCATTCGACCACCTCGAAGCGGTTGGCCGGCACGAGGCGGGCCTTCGAGGGTGCGTTGTAGCGGTGGTTCGCCCGGCCGATCCGCTGCACCAGCCGCTTGACGTTCTTTGGCGCGCCGACCTGGATCACCAGATCCACATCCCCCCAGTCGATGCCCAGATCCAGCGAGCCGGTGGCGACCACGGCGCGCAGCGTGCCCTCGGCCATCGCGGCCTCGACCTTCTCGCGGGTCTCGCGGGCCAGCGAGCCGTGGTGGATGGCGATGGGCAGTCCTTCGTCATTGGCAAGCCACAGATGGTGGAAGAAGATCTCGGCCTGCGCCCGGGTGTTGTGGAAGATCAGCGTGGTGCGATGGGCGCGGATTTCGGCGAGGATCTCTGGGATGGCATGGCGCCCGCCGCCGCCGGCCCAGGGCGGGGCCGAGGTGTCCAGCATGGCGATATCGGGATCCGGGCCGGGATCGGCGATCAGGATCCGGGTCCCGGCCCCGAGAAAGCGGGCCAGCGCCGGCGGATCCTCGACCGTGGCCGACAGGCCCACGCGGCGCATCCCCGGTGCCAGGCGCTGCAGGCGGGACAGCAGCAGCGTCAACTGATCGCCCCGCCGCGATTCGGCCAGCGCGTGGATCTCGTCGACGATCACCCGCGACAGGCCGGCGAAGATCCGCGATGCGTCGTCGCGCGACAACAGCAGCGCCAGGCTTTCCGGCGTGGTCAGCAGGATATGCGGTGGATCGGCGCGCTGGCGCCGGCGGGCGGCAGGCGGGGTGTCGCCGGTGCGGTCCTCGATCCGGATGGCAAGTCCTGCGCCCTCGACCGGCCTGCGCAAGTTGCGGCGGATATCGGCCGTCAGCGCCTTCAGCGGCGAGATGTACAGCGTATGCAGCCCGGCCGCCGGCGCCGGGCCAAGTTCGGCCAGCGTCGGCAGAAAACCCGCCAGCGTCTTGCCGCCGCCGGTCGGCGCGATGAGAAGGGTGGCCGGCGCCTCTGCTGCGTCGAGCATGGCCTGCTGGTGGGGATGCAGCGCCCAGCCGCGGCCGGCGAACCATCGGGCAAGCTCTGGGGAAAGGGCGACCATGCCGGCAAGGTAGGTGCGCTGCGGCGGCTGTCAACCGGCCGGCATGCGCGCTGGCCCCCCGCGCAAAGGACGGCGGGCGCCGCAGGATCTGCCCCCAGCGGCGGCGGGGGCTGCGGGATCTGCCCCCAGGGGCGGCGGAGGCCGCGGGATCTGGCCCAGCAGCGGCGGAGGCCGCGGGACTTGGTCCCAGCCGGCCGGCCGCCTGTGGCAATCCCGACGGGCTTTTGCCGGCGAATGGCGCCGGGGGCAATTTGCCGCGCCGTCCCGGCCGGCACTTGCAGGGGCGACGGTCGCGGCGTAATTCGGACAGATGCGACTTCTGTTTCTGGGCGATGTGATGGGGCGGACCGGACGTTCGGCAGTGGCCGAGCGGCTGCCGCGCCTGCGTGCGGACTGGGACCTCGATTTCGTCGTGGTCAATGGTGAGAATGCAACCGGCGGCATGGGGTTGTCGGCGGATCATGCCAGGGGCCTGCTGGCGGCGGGGGCGGATGTTCTGACGCTGGGCGATCATGCCTTCGACCAGAAGGACATGGCGCAGTTCCTCGAGACCGAGCCGCGGGTGATCCGCCCGATCAATTACTCGAAACTCGCCCCCGGGCGCGGCTGGCGCATCTTCGACGCCCCGGGCGGGCGCAAGGTCCTGGTCGCGCAGGTGCTGGGCCGCGTCTTCATGAAGCAGCCCTTCGACGACCCGTTCTCGGCCATCGAGCCGGTGCTGAAGGCGCATCCGCTGGGTCGTGCGGTGCAGGCCGCGGTGATCGACGTCCATGCCGAGGCGACCAGCGAGAAGATGGGTATGGGCCATTGGTGCGACGGCCAGGCCAGCCTTGTGGTCGGCACCCATACCCATGTGCCCACCGGCGACGCGCAGATCCTGAAGGGCGGCACCGCCTATCTGACCGATGCCGGCATGTGCGGCGATTATGACAGCGTGATCGGCATGGAGAAGATGGAGCCGATGCGCCGCTTTGTCACCGGCATGGCCCGTGGCCGGTTCGAACCCGCGGCGGGCGAGGCCACGCTGTCGGGTGTCTTTGTCGAAACCGATGACCGCACCGGCCATGCCCTGCGCGTTGCCATGGTCCGCCAAGGCGGGCGGCTGCAGGACGCCCGGCCATAGCGCCGGCCCGCGGGCCGCACCCCGTGCCGGGCCTGCCATCCGGGTGGGGATCGCCGCAGGATGTGCCGGGTATTTCAGCGCCCCGCTGCCTGCAGGACCGGTCCCGGGGCCTAACACGACCGGAT
Organism: Paracoccaceae bacterium; assembly: GCA_014879735.1. Taxonomy (GTDB): domain Bacteria; phylum Pseudomonadota; class Alphaproteobacteria; order Rhodobacterales; family Rhodobacteraceae; genus Pseudogemmobacter. The sequence continues at coordinate 12,423 of JACSRN010000056.1, read as the reverse complement.
TTGTAGCTTTTTCTTCCCAACGCTGCAAAGCTCTGGCAGGAAGGCCGGGACAGGATCGGAACAGGGCGGCGGATGCTGGAGCTTGACCTCAGCCAGACGACACAGGCCATGCTGGCACTGGCGATCCTTGCGGGGATGTTCGCGCTGTTTGTCGCCGAGGTGTTGCCGGTCGAGGTCACGGCCATCGGCGGGGCGGCGATGATGCTGGCGCTGGGCATCCTGCCGTTGTCCGAGGCGCAGGCCGTGCTGGCCAATCCCGCGCCCTGGACCATCGCGCTGATGTTTCTGGTGATGGGCGGGCTGGTGCGGACCGGCGCGGTCGAACAGGTGATCCACATCGCGGAACACTCGGTCGAGGGGCGGCCACGGCTGACCATCGCGGTGCTTTTTGCCTTCATCGCCGTGGCCTCGGCGTTCATGAACAACACCCCACTGGTTGCGGTGATGATCCCGGTGGTGATTCAGATTGCTTCGCGCCTGGGAACGTCGCCATCCAAGCTTTTGATTCCACTCAGTTATGTTACCATCATGGGTGGCATGATGACACTGATCGGCACCTCGACCAACCTGCTGGTCGATGGCGTTGCCACCCGCGCCGGGCTGGCGCCGTTCTCGCTGTTCGAGGTTGCGCCGCTGGGTCTGGCCGTCACCATCGCCGGCATGATCTATCTGCTGCTCTTTGCGAACCGCCTGCTGCCGGTGCGGCAGTCGATGGGCATGCTGCTGACCGACCGGCGCCGGATGAAATATTTCACCGAAGTTGCCATCCCCGAGGACAGCCCGCTGGTTGGCCAGGCACCGCTGGAGGTCGACCTCTTCCGCCGCGGCGGGGTCCGGGTGATCGACGTCCTGCGTGGCGATTCCTCGCTGCGCCGCAACCTCGAGCCGGTGCGGCTGGAACCCGGCGACCGGGTGGTGCTGCGCGCCGACATGGCAGCGCTGATGGAATTCGACCGCCGTCGCGAGGTGCATCTGGTCGACAAGCTGCATTCCGTCACCACCGAGACGGTGGAGGTGCTGATCGGCCCGGGCTGCCGGATGGAAGGCCAGCGCCTGGGCAGCATGCGCCTGCGCCGCCGCTATGGCGTCTATGTGCTGGCCGTTCACCGCCGGAACCAGAACATCGGCCGCCAGCTCGACGACCTGGTGGTGCGGGTGGGCGACACGCTGCTGCTGGAAGGCAATCTCGAGGATATCCAGCGCCTTGCTGCCGATATGGATCTGGTCGACATCGCCCGCCCGCTGGTCAAGCCGTTCCGGCGCGGCAAGGCACCCATCGCCCTGGGCGCGCTGGCCTTCATCGTCATCCTGTCGGCCTTCGACGTGGCGCCGATCCAGCTTCTGGCCTTTCTGGCCGTCGCGATCATCCTGATCACCGGCTGCGTCGACAGCGACGAGGCCTTCAACATCGTCGACGGCAAGCTTCTGGCGATGATCTTCGCCATGCTGGCCGTCGGCCGCGGGCTGGAGCTTTCGGGCGCGGTCTCGATGATCGTCGATGCCGTGGCACCCCATCTTGTCGGCCTGCCACCCTTCCTGCTGATCCTTTCGGTCTATGGCATCGGTCTGGCGCTGACCGAAATCCTGTCGAACAACGCCGTGGCGGTGATCTATACCCCCGTCGCGATCCATCTGGCGCAGACCCTGGGCTACGACCCCAGGCCCTTTGCGGTGGCGGTGATGTTTTCGGCAACCCTCGCCTTCGCGACGCCGATCGGATACCAGACCAACATGATGGTCTATGGTCCCGGCGGCTATCGCTTCACCGATTACGTCCGCATCGGCCTGCCGCTGAACATCATGATCATGTTCGTGGCCTCGGCGCTGATCCCGTTCTTCTGGCCGCTTTGACCGGGGCCTTCGCCGCCCGGGCCGGTTCCTACAGCGATCGCTTGCATCGCGCCAGTGCCTGCGGGACATGCTGACATCGCCACGGCGATGATCTATAGCCACCTCGTCCCGGCAAAGCGGTGCAGTGCCGCTGCGGCGCCGAAGGCGTCTCGGAGAACCGCCAGGGGAACCGGGGAAACATGCGGAGCACCGCGCAAGGAACATGTGAGAAGGCCCGCCCAGCGCGAACACAACGCGGACATCGTTGGTGCAACCTGGTGCAATCCGGGTGCGGATGGTGTAGGAAATGCGAGCCTCAGAAAAGATAAAACGTAAAGGGATCAAAGCACTATGGCTGGTCATAGCAAGTGGGCAAACATCCAGCACCGCAAGGGCAAGCAGGATGCGATCCGCTCGAAGACATTCTCGAAACTGTCCAAGGAAATCACCGTCGCCGCCAAGATGGGCGACCCCGATCCCGACAAGAATCCCCGTCTGCGGCTGGCGGTGAAGGCCGCCAAGGCGCAGTCGATGCCCAAGGACGTGATCGACCGCGCGATCAAGAAATCGCTGATGGGTGATGCAAACGACTATACCGAGATCCGCTACGAGGGTTATGGCGCCGGCGGTATTGCCGTCATCGTCGAGGCATTGACCGACAACCTGAACCGCACCGCCTCGAATGTGCGCAGCTATTTCACCAAGGCCGGCGGCAATCTGGGCCAGACCGGCTCGGTCGCGCACAGCTTCGACCGGCTGGGCGAGATCTCCTATCCGCTGTCGGCGGGCGATGCCGATACCGTCATGCTTGCCGCGATCGAGGCCGGTGCCGAGGATGTCGAGACCGACGAGGACGGGCACTGGATCTATTGCAAGGTCGAGGATCTGTCTGCGGTTTCCGATGCGCTGGAGGCAGCGCTGGGGGAATCGACGGAATCGAAACTGGTCTGGCGCCCGCAGTCGCGCACCGAGGTCGACCTCGACACCGCGCAAAAGCTGATGAAGCTGATCGACCTGCTGGAAGAGGATGACGACGTCCAGACCGTGACGCATAATTTCGACGTGCCCGAGGATGTGGCTGCCAAGCTCTGACCCCGCGGCCACCAGCGGGGCGGGCAGGGCTTTCGGCCCCGGCCCCGGCCCCGCTGGCGCGCGCCCGGGGCTTTTGCTCGGCCACGGCCGGCGCTAGGCTGCGCCCTCGGGGTGCCAGGTTGTGTGCGCGCCCCGGGCGACAGAGAGGCGGCCATGGCACCCAAATTCGGAACCTCGGGCCTGCGTGGGCTGGTGACGGAACTGACGGCGCCGCTGGTGGCCGATCATGTCGCCGCCTTCCTTGCGGCCTGCCCGTCGGGCTGCGGCCTGTGGCTGGGCCGCGATCTGCGCGACAGCTCGCCCGCCATCGCCGAGGCGGTTGCGGCGGCAGCCTCGGCGGCCGGGGTCGATGTCACGGATTGCGGCGTCCTGCCGACGCCGGCGCTGGCACTGGCCGCCGCGCAGGCGGGCGGCGCGGCGGTCATGGTGACGGGCAGCCATATCCCGGCCGACCGCAACGGCCTGAAATTCTATACCCCTGCGGGCGAGATCACCAAGGCGGACGAGGCCGCGATCCTGGCCGGGCTTGGCCAGAGCGGCGGCAAAGCCGGGAGGGCGGGGCGGCGCCTGCCCGATCCCGGCGCCGGCGCGGCCTATGCCCGCCGCTATACTGACGGCTTCGGCCCGCGGGCGCTGGCCGGGCTGCGCCTGGGCGTCTGGGAGCATTCCTCGGCCGCGCGGGACCTGCTGGCCGGGGTGCTGGCGGCCTGCGGTGCCGAGGTCCTGCCACTTGGTCGCGCCGAAACCTTCCTGCCGGTTGATACCGAGGCGGTGGATGCCGCGACCCGGGCGCAGCTGGCCGGCTGGGCCGCCGCGCAGGGGCTGGATGCCATCGTCTCGACCGATGGCGATGCCGACCGGCCGATGCTGGCCGATGCCGAGGGGCGGATCGTCCCGGGCGATGTGCTGGGGCTGCTGACCGCACGCTTTCTTGGCGCCGAGACGGTGGTGACGCCGGTGTCGTCGAACACCGCCATCGACCTGGGCGGCGGCTTCACGGTGCGGCGCACCCGCATCGGCTCGCCTTTCGTCGTCGCGGCGATGGAGGCGGTGCTTGCGGCCGACCCGGCGGCCCGCGTCGTGGGCTACGAGGCCAACGGCGGCTTCCTTCTCGGGTTCGAAGCCGAGGGACCGGCCGACCTGCTGGCGCCGCTGATGACGCGCGATTCGCTCCTGCCGGTGCTTGCGCCTCTTGCCGCGGCGCGGGCGGCCGGGCTGGAGCTTGCAGCCCTGGTGGGCCGGCTGCCGCCGCGCTTCACCGCCTCCGACCGGCTGCAGGGCATCGAATCCGGTGCGGCGCGGGCGTTCCTGAACCGGCTGGCCGCCGATCCCACGCCGCTTCTGGCCGCGGCGGGCCTTGGCGCAGAGGTTCTGCGCGACGAGACCGACGGTCTGCGGCTGACCGATGCGGCGGGGGCGATCCTGCATCTGCGCCCCTCGGGCAACGCCCCGGAATTCCGCATCTATGCCGAGGCCGACAGCCCCGCCGCCGCCGTGGAGATCTTGGAGCAGGCGCTGGCGGCCGTTGCGCGACGATTGACCTGACCCCCCGATCCGCCGCCGCCGCCGCCCGCCGCGATGCTGCGAAAACCGTCATTCGCCCGGCATGCCCCGCGCTGCGCGGCAATTGGACCGGGGTCCGATCAGAAGGCGGCTCGATCAGAAGGCGCTCGATCGGAAGGCTTCGATCAGACGAGGGCCTGCGTCGCCGCATCCCGAATCGCCCGGGTCAGCGGTGCCAGAGCCGGGGCAACCAGCCGGGTGAATTGCCAGTACAGCGCCACGTCCAGCGGGCTGTCGGGCATGATCTCGATCTGCCGCCCGCTGCGCAGATCCGCGGCAACCAGCGCCTCTGGATTCATGCCCCAGCCCAGACCCAGCCGGCAGGCCTCGACGAAGGCCTGCGACGAGGCGATGCGATGCGCCGGAAAGGCCGGCCGCCGGCCAGGGCCGGTCAGCCGCGCCGCCCAGCGGTCCTGCAGCGCATCGGCATCGGAAAACCGCAGCGAGGGCGCCTGGGCCAGCGCCTCGGCGGTGACGCCACCGGCGAACCAGCGGGCGATGAAACCGGGGCTGGCCGTCGCGCGATAGCGCAGCGCGCCCAGCGGATGGCTGTCGCAGCCCTGAACGGACCCGGGCTGGCCGGTGATCGCCGCTACCACCTCGCCCCGGCGCAGCCAGTCCTGGCTGACATCCTGGTCGTCGATCACCAGATCGTACAGGACCTCGGGGCCGCGCGACAATGCCGGCAGGACCCAGGTGGCCAGGCTGTCGGCATTGACCGCGATGCGCAGCACGGTCCGGATCGGGGTCAGTGCCGGCAGATCCTCGGACAACCGCGATTCGAGCAGCGCCACCTCGTCGTGATGCCGGATCAGCCGCAGCCCCGCCGGCGTTGCGGCCGAGGGCTGGCCACGCCGGATCAGCAGCGTGCCCACCCGCTCTTCCAGCGCGCGGATGCGCTGGGAGATGGCCGAGGGCGTTACCCCCAGGACGGCGGCGGCCAGATCGAAACTGCCGCGACGGTGAACGGCGGCAAGGGCGGCAAGCTGGGCGGGATCGAGCATGGTCAACATTAGCACAACTTAATCGACAACAGAAAGATGAACTGGATTTCATCATGCCGGCGGTGTTTCTGACGCTGCAACACGGGGGCGAACATGGTCGAAGCGGCAATCCACGGCTATCTGACGGCGCTGAGCCTGATCCTGGCGATCGGGGCGCAGAACGCCTTCGTGCTGCGGCAGGGGTTGCGGCGTGAACATGTCGGCGCGGTCGTTGCGGTTTGCGCCGGGTCGGATGCGGTGCTGATCGCGGCGGGGGTGGGCGGTTTTGGCGCCATGAGCCGGATCGCGCCCTGGCTGGGCGAGGCGATGCGCTGGGCCGGCGTGGCCTTCCTTCTGGTCTATGGCGCGCTGCGCTTTCGTGCCGCGGCCCGCGGCGGCGAGGCGCTGAAGCCCGCGCCGGGCGCCGCGGCGCCGCTGGCCACGGTCCTGGCGACCTGCCTCGTCCTCACCTGGGCCAATCCGCATGTCTATCTCGACACGGTGGTGCTGCTCGGCTCGATCTCGGCGCAATATGCGCCGCATGGCCTGGCGTTCGGCGTGGCGGCGATGCTGGGGTCGCTCAGCTTCTTTGCCGCGCTGGGCTATGGCGCGCGCTTTCTGGCGCCGCTCTTCGCCCGGCCGCGGGCCTGGGTCTGGCTGGAAATCGGCGTGGGGCTGACGATGTGGGTGCTGGCGGCGGGACTGGTCTTCACCGGCTGAGGACCGGCACCGCGGCCGGTTCTGTCAGTCGGTTCCGCTGCCCGGCGAAGGGCGCGAAACTGCCCTTTCGCCGTACCGCCCCTGCCGCCGTGCTGCCCCAGTTGGCTGAGAGGCTGGCCTCGACCTGGGGAAGGTGAAGACCGATGACAGAGATTGCCGATCAGGGCGGGGGCCTGAGCGGAGCGACGGCGGCGTCCGTGGCAGAGGGCGGCGCGATGGCCGGTCCGCTGGCGGATCCGGCGGCCGCTTTCCTGATCGCGGTCGAGGCGACGGATGCCGCGGCCGGCCCTGACACGGCCTATGGCCTGACCATCGGCGACAGCTTTTCCGGCACCCTCGGCACTGGGGATGGTGCCGACTGGCTGGCGCTGCAGTTGCAGGCCGGCGAGAGCTATGTCTTCACCGTTCAGGGCACCGGGGGCGTCCTGCGCGGACTGGACGATCCGGCGCTGACGCTGCTGTCGGCCGCAGGCGCCACACTCGTCGCGGTCGACGACACCGGCGCGAACCCCTTTCCGGCGCTGCGCTTCACCGCGGCCGAAACCGGGACCCATTACCTTGCCATCTCGGGTGCGGGCGGCGGCGGCTATAGCGTCCATGCCGCGACCGACTGGCTGACGCCGAACGAAATCGCCGATCTGATGCAGGGCTTTACCTGGGGCGTGCCCACGTCGCTGCAGTTTTCCGACCGCAGCTTCACCTATAACATCGAGGGCCTGTCGCCCGAGGGCCAAAGGTTGGCCGGCTGGGCCTTCGACCTGTGGTCGCAGACCACCGGCCTGGTGTTCCAGCGCAGCGATGGCCCGGCCGAGATCACGGTCAGCGACGATCAGGCCAATGCCTTCGGCGGTGCCGCGGCCTATTATCCCGACACCGGCGAGATCGTTCAGGGCATCGTCAACATCGCCGCCGGCTGGCTGGGCAGCTACGGCACGACCTTGGGCAGCTTCTCATTGCTGACCTATCTGCACGAGATCGGCCATGCGCTCGGTCTCGGCCATTCCGGGGTCTACGAGGGTTCGGCCAGCCACGACACCGACGCCTTCTATCTGAACGACAGTTACCAGATGTCGCTGATGTCGTATTTCTCGGTTGGCGAGAATACCGCCGTCGACGGCACCGACGGCCGTCCGGTCACGCCGATGATGGCCGATCTTCTGGCCATTGGCGCGCTCTACGGCGGCATCACCGCCTTTTCAGGCGATACGGTCTGGGGCGCGGGCAATACGCTGGGCGGCACGCTGGGGCTGATCTTCGCCACGCTGGCGGGCGAGACGCCGCCGGATCCGGCGGTGATCGACGCCACCGCCACCCTGTTGCTGACGGTTTCGGATTCGGGCGGGCACGATCTGCTCGATCTCGGCTTTTCAGCGGCGGCGCAACGCATCGACCTGACGCCGGGCAGTTTTTCCGACATCGCTGGCGGGCAGAACAACCTTGCGGTTTCGGCCGCAAGCGTGATCGAGGATGCGACGGGTGGCGCCGGCGGCGACCGGATCACCGGAAATGCCGCCGACAACGTGCTGACCGGCGCGGGCGGCGACGACACGATCACGGGCGGCGCGGGCTTCGACATTGCGGTTTTCGGCACGGCCCTTGCCGGGGTCGAGGCAAGCTTTGCCGATGGTGCGATCACGCTGGTCTCGGCCGAGGGTACGGATCTGCTGTCAGGCATCGAGGCGCTGCGCTTCGCCGACCGGACGATTGCGGTGGCCGACCTGCAGGCCATGCTGGAGGTGCCGGAGCCCACGGAGCCGGAAACGCCCGAGGGGCCTGATGTGACCACGCCAGAACCGGAGCCGGAAAATCCCGAGCCGCCGGTGCCTACCGGGCCGGAGACGCCGCCCGGCCCCGGCATCACCTCGCCCGGGCCAGAGCCGGAAAATCCCGAACCGCCGGTGCCGGTCGAACCTGACCCCACCGGCCCGGGGGGCGATCCCGATCCGGTCGAGACGGCGGCGGGCGGTTCGGGCGCGGACACGCTGACCGGCGGTCCGGGCGGCGATACGATCTTCGGCTATGGCGGCGACGATCTTATTTCGGGCCGGGGCGGCAATGATACGCTGAACGGCGGCGCCGGCGCCGACACGCTGACGGGGGGGGCGGGGAACGACATCCTGACCGGCGGCGATGGCGGCGATTCCCTGAGCGGCGGCGATGGTGCGGATACGCTGAACGCGGGTTCGGGCGACGATATCGTTCTCGGCGGCACCAGCGCGGCGGATCTGCGCGATCTGGTCTATGGCGGCGATGGCCGGGACAGCATCGACGGCGGCTATGGCAATGACGAGCTGAACGGCGGCAATGGCCAGGATACGCTGATCGGCGGCATGGGTGTCGACACGCTGGTCGGCAATGCCGGCGACGACCAACTTGCCGGCAGTGGCGGCGCCGATGTGCTGTTCGGCAATGCCGGCGACGATCTGCTGAACGGCGGCTTCGGCTTCGACCGGATGAACGGCGGCGATGGGGCGGATGAATTCTTCCATCTCGGCGTGGCGACCCACGGCGCCGACTGGATCCAGGATTACACCGGCACCGATGGCGATGTGCTGATCTGCGGCATAGCTGGTGCTGTAGCCGGACAGTTTCAGGTGAATTTCGCCAATACCCAGGGTGCGGGCAGCGCCACGGCGGACGAGGCGTTCGTGATCTATCGTCCCACCGGCCAGATTCTCTGGGCGCTGATCGATGGCGGGGCGCAAGACGCGATCCTGCTGCATCTGGGGGGCGCAACCTACGACCTTCTCGCCTGATCCGCCGCACCCGGCGGCGTCATCCTGCGCTCTGGGCCCGGCCACTGCGGTCGGGCCTTTGCCATTTCGGCGGCTGTGTCCCCCGCGCCGGGGAGCGGCGGAAACCCTGCCAAATTTGATTAAAATCTTAACTTTGCCATCTTCCGGTGCCTCCCTGCCACGCGACTGCCCAGTTTGGTCTGCAGGCTGACGATCAGGATAATGTGTGCCTGCGCCCGCGGCGTGGGAGTTTCGGGCTGGCGGGGGATCACGAAGATGAACATCAAAGGCACTTCGCGAGACGAGAAGCTGAATGGCGGCAGCACGGCCGATTCGATCGCGGGCAACAACGGCGACGACGTGATCCGCGGTTTCGGCGGCGACGACAGCCTGTATGGCGGCGGCGGCGATGACACGATCGAGGGCGGGGCCGGCAATGACCGCCTGTCGGGTGGTGGTGGCGAAAACCTGCTGAAGGGCGAGGATGGCGACGACTGGATTTTCTCCGGCGGCAGCGGCAAGGCCTATGGCGGCTCGGGCGACGATTTCATCTGGATGGGCGAAGGCGCGTCGGGCGACAGCGAATCGCTTTATGGCGGTGGCGGCACCGACAAGCTGATTGTCAATTTCGTGGCGGGCGGCGTGTCGGTCAACCTGCTGACCGGGGTCGTCAGCCTTGCGGGAAAGACCATCGAAGGCTTCGAGAATGTCCAGACCGGCGATGGCGACGATACGATCTATGGATCCGATCTCGACAACGACATCAGCGCCAACAAGGGCGACGACCTGGTTCGCGGTAATGCCGGCAACGACAAGATCCAGGGCGGCGACGGCGACGATTCGCTGCTGGGCGGGCTTGGCAACGACCTGATCTATGGCGGTGACGGACGCGACACGCTGAAGGGCGACGAGGGCGTGGATACGCTCTACGGCGGCAGCGGTGCGGACACGCTGCAACTGGGTGGCGGCGGCGAAGCCTATGGCGGCGACGGCAACGACAACATGCAGGGCTCGAACTCCGACGATCTGCTGACGGGCGGCGAGGGCGACGACAGCATCTCGGCGTTGCAGGGCAATGACACGATATCCGGCGGCGCCGGGCGCGATACCATGTCGGGCGGCGCGGGCGACGACAGCGTCGCGGGCAGCGCGGGCAATGACGTCATGGTCGGCGGCTCGGGCAATGACACGATCGACGGCGGTGCCGACGACGATTTCCTGATCGGCGACAGCGGCAATGACCTGATTTCGGGCAGCTGGGGCCGCGACACGATCAACGGCGGCTCGGGCGACGACAGCATCTATGGCGGCGTCGACGACCGCGATCTGGCGGACTACATCCTCGGCGGCAACGGCGATGACGAGATCTGGGGCTGGGGGGGCAATGACAACCTGAACGGCGGCACCGGCGCCGACCGGGTCCATGGCAATGCCGGCGCCGACACGCTGATCGGCAACGAGGGTGCCGATACGCTGGACGGCGGCCAGGGGGCGGATCTGATATTCGGAAACGATGGCAATGACGTGCTGAACGGCGGCTTCGGCAGCGACCGGCTGAACGGCGGCCTCGGCGCGGACAGCTTCGCCCATGGCGCCACCCGCAGCGAGGGCGCCGACTGGGTGCAAGATTTCAGCGCCGACGAGCGCGACGCCCTTCTGGTCACGCTGCAGGGCGCGGTGCGCAGCCAGTTCCAGGTGAATTTCGCAGAGACGGCGCGCGCGGGGCAGGAGGGCGTCGCCGAGGGATTCGTGATCTACCGGCCCACGGGCCAGATTCTCTGGGCGCTGGTCGATGCTGCCGCGCAGGAGCATATCTGGCTGCAGATCGGTGATACGGTCTTCGACCTGCTAACCTGACGCCCTAGAACGGCTTTTGCCCCCCGGATGACAGTGTTTGTCATCCGCAAGGCGGTATCCGTCCTTGACCGGCGGTTTTCCGGTCGGGCATTCAATCCACCTGAGATCAATCGTCGTGAACGTATTCGTTCCCCGAGCAGGAGGATTCCGCATGACCCTGACCACAGGCACCGACATCATTTTTGGCAGCGGCGTGGGCGTGCTGAGTGCCATGGCCGGTACGACGCCGGTCGCGACCACGCTGAGCGACGGACGCATCGCCCTGGCCTGGGCAGAGATTGCCTATCCGGGGGATTTCCCCGTTCTCGACTACAACGTCTATACCCGCATCCTGAACGTGGATGGCACTCCCGCGACCGATGCCCAACTGGTTACTGCGGGGCCGGCGAATACCCACAGCGAGCCGCAGATCACTGCATTGGCCGACGGCGGCTATGCGGTAAGCTGGATCACCACGATGCAGGGCACGGTCGAGAACAGCGATCGCACCGTCTATATCTACGATGGCTATGCCCGCACCTTCAGCGCCGCCGGAACCCCCGAGGGCGCGCCGATCCTGATCTCGCAGGATTTGCCCGGCTACGATCCGGCCAATTACAACTCGATCCTGCAGAGCGAGATACAGCAGACCAATGTTCTGAGCCTGGCCGGCGGCGGTGCAATCGTCATCTACGCCTATCGTGCCGACCAGACCTGGGCACGCAGCATCTCGAGCGATGGCCAGCCGGTCTCCGATCCGGTCAGGATCTCCGACAACAACCTGTTCAGCACAAGTGCCACGCAGCTGAGCAATGGCGATGTCGTCATTGCCGATTATCAGGGTCAGCTGGGCGGCGTGGTGTTGCGGATTTCGGCCCCTGATCTGGCCGGCGCGCCGGCGGGTGTGGCGGGCGCCACCGCGCCGGTCATGGTGACGCATAGTGCGCCAGAGGGCTATGAATTCCCGCCGGTTCTGGCGGCCCTGCCCAATGGCGGCTTTGCCATGGCCTATCTGTTCAACCCGTCGCTCGCAGCCCGCGATGACGAGGTCCTGCGTGTCGACCGTTTCGATGCCGCCGGCCAGGTGGCAGGTTCCACCGACATCCCGGTGCCAGACAACTCGGTCTTCGGCGTGCCGAGCATGGCGGTATTGTCCGATGGCCGGGTGATGCTGGCCTGGACCACCAACACCGCCTCCAGCAACACCGACGTGATGGGCGTGCTGATGAATGCCGATGGCAGCATCGACGGCAGCCCGCAAATGCTGAACGTCAACACCTCCGGGCTGCAGATTCTGGGCGGGCTGACGCTGCTGGGCGATACCGGCGCCTTCCTTGCGCTGACCGATGCGTCGGGCGTGCTGATCGGCGGGCGTGCGGATAACATGCACGGCCAGTTCATCGGCCTGCCGGCTGCGCCGCCCCCGGTTCCGGTCAATCTGGCCGGCACGGACGAGAACGACAGCCTGATCGGCACGGCGGCCAACGACCGCCTAGACGGGCGCGGCGGCGGCGACCGGATCGAGGGCCGGGATGGTGCGGATACGCTGAACGGCGGGACGGGGGACGACTTCATCTATGGCGGGGCGAGCTCGGCCGATCTGCGCGACGTGATCTATGGCGGTGACGGGAATGATTCCCTCGACGGCGGCTATGGCAATGACG
>JACSRN010000081.1 GCA_014879735.1 Paracoccaceae bacterium | reverse complement strand
CAGGTCTTCTCGACCGCCGAGGACAATCAGAACGCGGTGACGATCCGCGTGTTCCAGGGCGAGCGCGAGATGGCGGCCGACAACAAGATGCTGGGTCAGTTCAATCTGGAACAGATCCCGCCGGCGCCGCGCGGCGTGCCGCAGATCGAGGTGACGTTCGACATCGACGCCAACGGCATCGTGTCGGTCAACGCCAAGGACAAGGGTACGGGCCGGGCGCAGCAGATCACCATCCAGGCCTCTGGCGGGCTGTCGGATGACGAGATCGAGAAGATGGTCAAGGACGCCGAGGCGAATGCCGAAGCCGACAAGAGCCGTCGCGAGCTGGTGGAAACCCGCAACCAGGGCGAAAGCCTGCTGCACTCGACGAAGAAGTCGCTGAGCGAGCATTCCGACAAGGTGGACCCGTCCACCGTCGAGGCGATTGAACTGGCGATGGGCCCGCTGGAGGATGCGCTGAAGGGCGAGGATGCCGGCAAGATCAGATCGGCGATCCAGAACCTGACCGAAGCCGCAATGAAGCTGGGCGAGGCGATCTACAAGGCCCAGGCGACCGACGGCGGTGCGGGCGAAGATGGCGACGCGCCGCGTGCGGCAGATGAAGACGACATCGTCGATGCCGACTTCGAGGATCTGGGCAACAGCAAGCGGAAATAACGCCGCTTGAGCCGGAACGAAGGGCGGTCCCTCAAAGGACCGCCCTTCTCCGGTCTGGGAAAGGGGTTTTGCATGGCAAAACGCGATTTCTACGAAGTGCTTGGGGTCGCACGCGGGGCGAGCGCCGAAGAGATCAAGAAGGCCTACCGCACGAAGGCCAAGGAACTGCATCCCGACCGCAATGCTGACAATCCGACGGCCGAGGCCCAGTTCAAGGAAGTGAACGAGGCCTATGACGTTCTGAAGGACGAGCAGAAGAAGGGCGCCTACGACCGTTTCGGACATGCAGCTTTCGAGGGCGGCATGGGCGGTGGCGGTGCCGGAGGTCCGCGCGGCGGATTCCAGCAGGGCGATTTCGCCAGTGCCTTCTCGGATGTGTTCGAGGATCTGTTCGGCGATTTCATGGGCGGCCGCGGCAGCCCCGGCGGGGCCGGGCGGCAGCGAGCGCAGCGCGGTTCGGATCTGCGCTACAACCTGCGCGTTACGCTGGAAGAAGCCTGGAAGGGCGCGCAGAAGACGATCAACATCCCGACCGCGGTTCCCTGCGAGGTCTGCCATGGCACCGGCGCCGAGGGTGGTGCCGAACCGCAGACCTGCCCCACCTGCGGGGGCATGGGCAAGGTGCGGTCGCAACAGGGCTTCTTTACCGTCGAACGGACCTGCCCCACCTGCAACGGAACCGGGCAGATCATCAAGAATCCCTGCAAGGTCTGCCATGGCGCCGGCCGTGTCGAAAAGGAGCGCGCGCTCTCCGTCAACATCCCGCCCGGGGTAGAGACCGGCACGCGCATCCGGCTGGCCGGCGAAGGCGAAGCGGGCCTGCGCGGCGGGCCACAGGGCGACCTCTACATCTTCATCGAGGTGAAGGACCACCCGATCTTTCAGCGCGACGGGCTGCATCTCTACTGTCGCGTGCCGATCTCGATGCCGAATGCGGCCTTGGGCGGCGAGGTCGAGGTGCCGACGATCGACGGTGGACGGGCCCGCGTGAAGGTTCCGGCCGGGGCACAGTCGGGCAAGCAGATGCGGCTGCGCGGCAAGGGCATGCCCGCATTGCGGGGCGGCGGCCATGGCGACATGGTGATCGAGCTGGCGGTGGAAACCCCGGTGAACCTGACCGCCCGGCAGAAGGAACTGCTGCGCGAGTTCGAGAAACTGTCCGAGGAAAACAATCCCGAGGGCAAGACCTTCTTCTCGAAGGTCAAGGGGTTCTGGGACGGGATGAAGAACTGATCCGCCGGTGCGGGTCGCGTCCTGCGGCCGCATTTTCGGTTAACGAAATTTAAACCATGGGCGTGGCAGATATTGCCCCATGTCGCGCCCGGGTTTCTCTGATGTCTCTCTTCCGCTGTTCGCCTCTGACGAGGACGAAGCCGAGGCCGAGACTGCGCCGCTGACCGGCCGGCTGCCCAGCTACATCAAGGATCACCGTGCCCGCCTGCGCGCCCGTTTCAGCGAAGGTGGGGCTGCGGCGATGCCGGACTACGAATTGCTGGAACTGGTTCTCTTCGCCGCCATCCCCCGGCAGGATGTGAAACCGCTGGCCCGGCTGCTGCTTGACACTTTCGGCGATTTCAACCGCGTGATCAGCGCGCCGCAGGCCCGGTTGCTTGCTGTGAAGGGTGTCGGTGAATCGGTGGTGCTGCATTTCAAGGTGCTTGAGGCCGTCGCGCAGCGGATGGTGCGGGCGCGTGTGCTGCATCGGCCCATCCTGTCGTCCTGGGACGCGCTTCTGGACTATTGTCACACCGCCATGTCGCATCGCGAGACGGAACAGTTCCGCATCCTGTTTCTTGACCGCAAGAACGTGCTGATCGCCGATGAGGAACAGGCCCGCGGCACGGTCGACCATGTGCCGGTCTATCCGCGCGAGGTGGTGAAGCGGGCGCTGGAATTGAATGCCAGCGCGCTGATCCTGGTGCACAACCATCCCTCGGGCGACCCGACGCCCTCGGATTCCGATATCAGCATGACAATCCAGATCGAAGACGCTTGTCGCACTCTGGGCATCACGTTGCACGATCACCTGATCATCGGCAAATCGCGGGAGTTGAGCCTGCGCTCCGAGGGTTATTTCTGATAGAGGTCCGGCACTTCAGGGCTGGGCGGTGGCGTCGGGCGTGAAGTCGGGCACGACCCAGAGTTCCACGCGCCGGTTCAGCCGGCGGCCGACGGCGGTTTCGTCGCAGGCCATCGGCAGGGCCTCACCAAAGCCTTCGACACGGGGCATCTGGTCCGGCCTCAGATCCGGCGCAAGTGTCGCAAGGTCGGCCTGTACCCGCGCGGCGCGTTCCGCCGACAGCGCCATATTGGCCCGCGCATCGCCCTTGCCGTCCGAAAACCCCGCCAGGATCAGCGCCTGCGCCGGAAACTGGCCCGCCGCGATCAGCCGTGCCAGATGTGCCAGGTTTTCCTGCGAGCTGGCGTCGAGAATCGATGTCCCATCCTCGAAGCGAAAGGTCAGTGACAGCCGGTCGGCGCGGTCCATCACCTCGGCCAGATGCTTCAGGTCGTCCAGCGTCACGTCTTCGCCGGCACCGCGGATTGCATTCAGCAGCCGCAACCCGTCTTGGGTCATCGGCGTCCGCTCCACCGCGCGGTCGATATAGCCGGCCCCGGCCACCGCGCCATCCGCCGGCGGTGTGGCCAGGAACTCAAGAAACTCACGTGCCAGCAGCGGCAGGCGGCGTGGTGGCGTGACGAGATACAGCGGCAGGGCGAGCGGATAATCATTCGCCTTGACGGCAACGGGCGTCGGCAACAGCGGAAAGCCGCAACTGTCGGTCAGCGGCAGTGCGATGGCGGGCGCCACCTCGGCTCGCCCGGTGATGGCCAGCGCCCAGGGGTCCCTTGCCACTGCTTCGGCCAGCGACTTCAGGTCCGGATGGGTGATGTCCGGCTTGATCGGCGCGGCCAGGCGCTGCGCCAGCGCCCGGCCCATATCGGTGTCCGGCGCCAGCCCGTGCAACACGATGGGCATGTCCGGTCCGCCCAGATCGGCCCAGTTCTTCGCCTCGCCCGACAAGGCACGCGCCAGATCGACCGTCGATACTTCGGGCGTCGGATTGCCGGGCGCCATCACCGGCACCAGCGCATCCAGCGCGATGGGCCTTGCGCCGAAGCCGGCTTCGGTCAGCGAGGCGAGTTTCAACTCGGCTGCGCCCGCCGCCAGCGCGGCGCTGGCCGCATCGGGGGAAAGGGGCGCGAAGGACAATTGCGCCAGAACCTGACCACTGACCGGATCGAGAATTTCGCCAGCCCAATCCTGCGCGGAGCCGGCGGGCAGATCGCGGTAGATCAGCCCCCGCGCGGCGGCAAAGGCGTGAAACAGCACCGGCAGCAGCCGGTTGCCGCCATCGGATGCGCCGGCAATGCGGATGATGGCGCGGGGCGCAGTCAGACTGGGGCAGGCGGGGCCTTCGCAAATGACGCCCTGCGCATCCACCGTCAGCGGACCATAGCGCGAGTCGATCCTGTAGAACTCGCCGTCAAAGCCGGTCAGCGTGCCGGAAATGTCGATGCTGCCCTCGCGCGAGATCAGCGTCACGTCCTGTGCCGCGGCTGCTGCCGGAAAAAGCGCGGCGATAACCGCCGCGCGCCGCGCTGTCAGCCACATGCACCTGCCCGCCCCTAGTTGGCGGCGGCAAGTGTCGTCCCGTCGACGAGATTATTCAACACCAGAATATCTCCGACGGCGGTACAGTCGGGCATTGCCAGCGACAGATCCTTGGAGGAAATCCTGCCATTGTCGGACAGAAGCGTGCGACCAAGCATCTCGCGCCCGCAGGTCAGATCGGTGACGACGGCCTCGATCACCGGCTCGGCCCGGGTCTTGCCGTCGCCGGGCCAGGTGTAGACCTGCGCCAGCATCGGCAAGGTCTCGGCTGGGTTGCCCAGCGACATCAGATAGCCGCCGTTCGGCGACACGGGATTCTCGGCTGAGACGAAGCCCGGCTCGCCATAGGCAGCACCGTTTTCCAGTGCCGTCAGCTGGAAGGTATCGTCGGCCATCCATTGCACGGCAAAGCGGCGCATCTGCGCAATGTCCGGAATCTCGACGGCGCCTTCGGCGGTGACTGCATCCGGCAGCAGGACGGAAACCTGCCCCCGTGCCTCCAGCGCCGGAAGATCGAGCACGAGGATCCCCTTGTCGTCCAGCGTCTCGGCCACGGTCATGCCGGCGTGGCGAAGCACGACGCGGCTGCCCGGCTGGCAGGGCGACGACAGGACGACCGAGATCATCGCCTGCGGCGCGGCGGTCAAGGTCAACACCGGGCCGCAGGGCGGGGCGGCTGCGGTTCCGGCCGGCGGGGGCGTCGCGACCGAAGGGTCGACCGCGGGCAGCGTGTCACGCGGCGGCAGGGAGGGTATCTCTGCGGTCAGGGCGGCAAGTTCGGTGGTCTCCGGCCCCACGGCGGCGGAATCGGACGCTTCCGGGACGGGATTGGACGGTGGCACGGTTGCCGCGGCATCGATGGGTACGGCTGCAGGCGAGGTGGGCAGCAGCAGGTCAGCCGTTGCCGCCGGCACCATGGTTTCAGGGCCTGCGGCGGTCTTGACGATGTTCTCGGGCGTGGTCGGTCGCGGCGTCTGCCCGTCGGCCATGGTCTGGACCAGTTGTCCGGCTCCCAGCGCAACCAGTACAACCGCCGCCATACCCAGATATTTGCGCTTCCTGTCCATCTCCGACATCCCGTCTCTTAGACCATACCAACCGGCAGGATCGTCGCGAATACAGGCATCGCGATGGCACGGGCGCGGCACCTTCGGGCCGCTGCCGCCTGAAACGACAGGGGCGGCCCGAAGGCCGCCCCGATTGCGCCGCATTCCTGGTCCGGTCAGACGATCCGGCCGTGGCAGTGCTTGAACTTCTCGCCCGAGCCGCAGGGGCAGGGGTCGTTGCGACCCGGATTTCCCCAGGTCTCGGGCGCCGATTCGTCGAAACCCGCCAGCCGGCCAGGCGCCGCCGCATCGCCGGATACACTGGCCTCGGGCGCCGGCACGGCGGCGGCAAGCTCGGCTTCCGGTGCCGGCGCAGCCGCCTGCGCCCGTTGCGAGGCCATCATCTGCGCCATCATCTGCTCCTGCTCTTCGCGGGTCAGCGGGCGGATGCGGGACAGCTGTTCCGTGACCTGCGCCCGCAGGCCGTTGAGCATGGTTTCGAACAGCTGGAACGCCTCGGTCTTGTATTCGTTCAGCGGGTCGCGCTGGGCGTAGGACCGGAAACCGACAACCGAACGCAGATGTTCAAGCCGCAGCAGATGCTCGCGCCATTTGCCATCGATGGCCTGCAGCAGCACCTGCTTTTCGATCTGGTCCATGGTGGACTTGCCGAAGGCCTCGGTCTTCTCGGCCATGTAGCGATCGGAGTTTTCGACGATCCGCTCGGCCATCGCGGCCTGATCGACGCCTTCTTCCGCCGCCCATTTCTCGACCGGCATGTCCATGTTCAGCCGCTGGCGGCCGGCTTGCTTCAGCCCCTCCAGATCCCAGGCGTCCGGATAGGTTTTCGGCGGCATGAATTCGTCGACCATGTCGTCGATCACCTGATGGCGCATGTCGGTGGCAATCTCCGCCACATCCTCTGCGCCCAGAATATCAAGCCGCTGGTTGAAGATCGCCTTGCGCTGGTCGTTCATCACATCGTCAAAGCGCAGAAGCTGCTTGCGGATGTCGAAGTTGCGTCCCTCGACCTTGGCCTGGGCCTTCTCCAGCGATTTGTTCACCCAGGGATGGATGATGGCCTCACCTTCCTTCATGCCCAGCGTCGACAGGATCTTGTCCAGCCGCTCGCTGCCGAAGATACGCATCAGGTCATCTTCAAGGCTGAGGAAGAAGGCCGACCGCCCCGGATCGCCCTGACGGCCCGAACGGCCGCGCAGCTGATTGTCGATCCGGCGGCTTTCGTGGCGCTCGGTGCCCAGAACGAAAAGCCCGCCGGCATCGAGCACGGCCTTCTTCTCGTCGGCATGTTCCGCCTCGATCCGGGCGCGCACCTCGTCGGGGTGCAGTTGCGGATCGGCGTCGATCGCCTCCATTACCTTCAACTCGACATTGCCGCCCAGCTGGATGTCGGTGCCGCGGCCGGCCATGTTGGTGGCGATGGTAACGGCGCCGGTGCGGCCGGCCTCGGCCACGATCTTCGCCTCCTGCTCGTGCTGACGGGCGTTCAGCACGTTATGCGGGATGCCATCCTTCTGCAGCAGCGACGACAGGAACTCGGACTTCTCGATCGATGTGGTGCCGACAAGGATCGGCTGGCCCTTTGCGTGGGCTTCCTTGATCGAGACGACGATGCCATCGAATTTCTCGCGCGCAGTGCGATAGACCTGATCATGCTCGTCCTTGCGCTGCACCGGGCGGTTGGTCGGGATCTCCACCACGCCCAGGCCGTAGATCTGCATGAATTCCTCGGCCTCCGTGGCCGCGGTGCCGGTCATGCCGGCCAGCTTTTCGTAAAGCCGGAAGTAGTTCTGGAATGTGACCGAGGCGAGCGTGACGTTTTCAGGCTGGATCTTCACGCCTTCCTTGGCTTCGATGGCTTGATGCAGCCCGTCCGACAGCCGGCGGCCCTTCATCATTCGGCCGGTGAATTCATCGATCAGCATCACCTCGCCATCGCGGACGATATACTGCTGGTCCCTGTGAAACAGCGTGTGGGCCCGCAGGGCCTGGTTGACATGGTGCACGATGGTCGTGCTTTCCGGGTCGTAGAGGCTCTGCCCCTCGGGCAGGATGCCGGCCTGGCGCAGCAGCCCCTCGATGGCCTCGTTGCCTTCTTCGGTGAAGGTGACGTTGCGCTGCTTTTCGTCCAGCTTGTAATGTTCGGGTGCAAGATGGGGGACCAGCTTGTCGACAGAAACATAGAGATCGCTGCGGTCCTGCGCCGGGCCGGAGATGATCAGCGGTGTCCGGGCCTCATCCACAAGGATGCTGTCCACCTCGTCGACGATGGCGAAGTAATGCCCCCGCTGCATCATCTCGTCGAGGCTGCCCTTCATGTTGTCGCGCAGGTAGTCGAAACCAAGTTCGTTGTTGGTGGCATAGGTCACGTCGGCGCGGTAGGCGGCGCGCTTTTCCGCATCGGGCTGGTAGGGGAAGACCACGCCCGTCACCAGACCCAGATGGCTGTGGACCTTGCCCATCCAGTCGGCATCGCGCTTGGCCAGATAGTCGTTCACGGTGACGACATGCACGCCCTTGCCCGTCAGCGCGTTCAGATAGGACGGAAACACCGCCACCAGCGTCTTGCCTTCGCCGGTCCGCATCTCGGCGATGTTGCCCTGGTGCAGGAAGATGCCGCCCATCAGCTGCACGTCGAAGGCGCGCAGGCCCAGCGCCCGCTTTGCCGCCTCGCGGCAGTTCGCGAAAGCTTCGGGCAGGATCGCATCCAGGCTTTCGCCGTCCTCCTGCACCCGCTTTTGGAACTCGCGTGTCTTGGCGATGATGCCTTCGTCGGAGAGGGCTGCGAACTCCGGCTCCAGCGCATTGATTTTGGCGACCAGCGGACGCACCGACTTGACCTTGCGGTCGTTCGCCGTACCGAACACCTTCCGCGCGAGCGTTTCGAGACCCAGCATGTTCTCTCCGTGAGAGGCTTCTTGCGATATCGTGTGAGGCTGTGACTTGCCGGCCCCCACCGCCTTCCATAGAAAAGCCGAGAAGGACCGCCCGGCCCCGTCTCACGCGACGGTCGCGATGTAAGGGCTGCGGGGGGTTTAGTCAACGTCGCGCGGGCCGCGCCACGTTCAGGAGTGGGTGAAACATGACGAAACGGTTGCGCTTTGGCGCGGTTCTTGCGCTGTCTGTGGCCTTGGCGGTGCCGGTGCTGGCCGAAGAGACGAAAACGCCCGCCGGTGTGAAGGCCGATACAGTCGTGGCCACGGTGAATGGCACGCCCATCACCATGGGCCAGATGATCGCGCTGCGCGAGAACCTGCCGCAACAATATCTGACGCTTCCCGACGACGTGCTGTTCAAAGGCATTCTGGAACAGCTGGTCCAGCAGGAGATTCTGGCCCAGGCCGTGACTGCCCCGACGCTGCGCGATGCCGCCAATCTGGCAAATGACACGCGGGGCTATCTGTCGGGCACGGTAATCCAGCAGGTCGCCTCGACGGCAGTGACCGATGCTGCGCTGCAGAAGGCCTATGACGAGAAATATGCCAGCGCCAAGCCTGCGACCGAATACCGCGCCGCCCATATCCTGGTAGACAACGAAGACAGGGCGAACGAGTTGAAGAAGGAACTGGAGGGCGGCGCCAATTTTGCCGAACTGGCCAAGGCCAACTCGACCGACACCGGATCGGGCACGCAGGGCGGCGAACTGGGCTGGTTCGGCCTGGGCATGATGGTCAAGCCGTTCGAGGATGCCGTGGTTTCGGCGCCGGTCGGGCAGGTCGTCGGCCCGGTGAAGACAGATTTCGGCTGGCATCTGATCGTGGTGGAGGAAACCCGCGAAGCCGCCAAGCCCGCGCTGGACGACGTACGCGAGGAATTGGCGGCCGAGATCGAGACGGCTGCGGTCGAAGCGAAGATCAAGGAGTTGACGGATGCCGCGAAGATCGAGAAACCCGGAGAGGGAATCGATCCCGCGGTGCTGAAGAACTCGGCACTGATCGATTGAGGAAGGGCGAGGGCATGGCGAAGACCGACTGGAAGGCCGAGGCGAAGAACCTGAAGAAGCGGGTTCGCAAGCTGAAGGACAGGTTGCAGCAGGCGGCTGCCCCGGCGGTTGCAGCCATTCACGACAAGATCGAGGAGGTCGTGAAGAAGGCCAAGCCGGTCTCGCCCCTTGCCCCCGCCAGTTTCCCGGCGCTGCCGCGCATCCCTGGTGCCGAATTCGCCGCCATCGGCGCCGGCATCAAATACCAGAACCGCAAGGATGTGATGCTGGTCCGCCTTGCGCCGGGCACCACCATGGCAGGGGCCTTCACCCGCTCGTCTACCCGCTCGGCCTGCGTGCGCGACGGCGAGGCCAAGCTGGCCGAGCGCGCTCCGGCAGGTGCCGGGGCGGCGATCATCGTGAACTCGGGCAATTCCAACGCCTTCACCGGCGCGGCGGGTGACAGGGCGGTGGCCGAAGTCACCGGCGCCGTTGCGGCGGCACTGGATGTTCCGGCCAGCCGGGTCTGGTCATCCTCGACCGGGGTGATCGGCGAGCCGCTGCCCTTCGACAAGATCACCGCCGTTGTCCCCGATCTGGCGCTTGCCCTGACCGAAGCGGCAATCGAAGGCGCGGCCGAGGCGATCATGACCACGGACACCTTTCCCAAGGGTGCCGCTGCCACGGTCGAAGGCGAGGGCGGCCCGATCCACATCGCCGGCATCGCCAAGGGTTCCGGCATGATTGCGCCCGATATGGCGACGATGCTGGTCTATATCTTCACCGATGCGAAGATTGGCCAGGCTGCACTGCAGAAGATGGTCGGCCGGAACCTGGGCGCCACCTTCAATTCGATCACGGTCGACAGCGACACCTCTACCTCGGATACCTTGCTGGTTGCCGCAACCGGGCAAGGCCCGGCCGCCGAGGTGAAGGGTCAGGTCGCCAAGGCCTTCGAAACGGCGCTGGCCGGCGTGATGCGCAATCTTGCGCTGCAGGTGGTGCGCGACGGCGAGGGTGCGACGAAGCTTCTGGAGGTGCGCGTCACCGGGGCGGCAAGCGACGCGGATGCCGCGAAAGTGGCTTTTGCCGTTGCCAATTCGCCGCTGGTGAAGACCGCCGTCGCGGGCGAGGATCCGAACTGGGGCCGCCTTGTCGCCGCCATCGGCAAATCCGGCGCCGAAGCCGACCGCGACCGGCTGACCATCCGTTTCGGCGACATCCTTGTCGCCGAGAAGGGTTGGAAGTCGCCGCAATACACCGAAGAGGCGGGCGCGGCCTATATGAAGAGTTCAGAGCTTGTCTTCGGCATAGACCTTGGCATGGGCCGCGCCAAGCGCACGGTCTGGACCTGCGACCTGACCGCGCGGTATGTCGAGATCAATGCCGATTACCGATCCTGATCCTCTTTCGCGGGTGTTCGTGGCTGCCTCATGAAAATTCTTCTCGTCTCGGCTGTCGCGCTTCTCGACCCCGATAATCGCGTGTTGCTGGCCCAGCGACCCGAGGGCAAATCGCTGGCAGGGCTGTGGGAATTTCCCGGTGGCAAGGTCGAAACCGGCGAAACCCCCGAAGCCTGCCTGATTCGCGAACTGAAGGAGGAGCTCGGGATCGACACCCAGGCCTCCTGTCTGGCACCGTTGGCCTTTGCCAGTCACAGCTACGAGGAATTTCACCTGCTGATGCCGCTGTTCGTATGCCGGCGCTGGGAAGGCATCGTCACCCCGCGCGAGGGGCAGCGGCTGTCATGGGTCGCACCTCAGCGGCTGAAGGATTATCCCATGCCGCCGGCTGACCGGCCGCTGATTCCCATCCTGCGTGACTGGCTGTAACACGGCGCCAAAAATCTGCGTCAATCTGCAAGAATGCAGCAGTTCGTTTCCGAATTCCGGTGTTAGATGGAATCATCCAGTTCAACGGGGGGAGAATCGGATGCTTCGTACTATCGCCATCGGAAGCTGCATCTCGGTGCAGGGTCTGGTCGTGGGCCAGGCTGCCGACGGCAAGCTGGTCGTTCAGGTCGACAATAAGCGGTTCGTGGGCTATCCGGTCGGCGACGCCCGCAAACATTGATCCTGCAGTTACCAAGGGAAAGCGGCCAAGGGTTTCCCCCTGGCCGCTTTGCATTTCGTCGGAACGGTTTGTCGGCCGCGGTCAGGCCAGCGTGCGCTGGACTTCCTCGCGTTCGAAGATCTCGATGACGTCGTTGGCACGGATGTCCTCGTAACGCTCGAACGCCATGCCGCATTCCTGACCGGAATGCACTTCCTTCACCTCGTCCTTGAAGCGCTTCAGCGTCTTCAGCGTGCCTTCGTGGATCACCACGTTGTCGCGCAGAAGCCGCACGCCGGCAGACCGGCGGGCCACGCCTTCGGTCACGATACAGCCCGCGACGTTGCCGACGCCGGTGATCTTGAACACTTCGAGGACCTTGGCATAGCCGATGAAGTTTTCGCGTACCTCGGCCTTGAGCAGGCCGGACGCCGCCTTCTTGATGTCGTCGAGCAGGTCGTAGATGATCGAGTAATACCGGATCTCCACGCCCTTCTGCTGCGCTGCATTGCGGGCGGTCGCGTTGGCACGGACGTTGAAGCCGATGATCGGCGCACCCGAAGCTTCCGCCAGGCCCACGTCGGAATCGGTGATCGCCCCGACGCCATAATGCAGGACACGCACCCGCACCTCGTCGTTGCCCACCTTCTCCAGCGCCTGGACGATCGCCTCGGCCGAGCCCTGCACGTCGGCCTTCACCAGTACGGGCAGTTCCGCCACGTCCTGATCGGCCTTCGCCTTCGCCATCAACTGTTCCAGCGTGGTTGCTGCACCAGCTGCCGCACGCTTGTCCTTGGCGGCCTTCTCGCGATAGTCGGCGATCTCGCGCGCCTGCGATTCCGACGACACCACGTCCAGCACGTCGCCCGCTTCGGGCGTGCCATTCAGGCCCAGAACCTCGACCGGAACCGAAGGTCCGGCCTCGCTTACCGTTTCACCCTTGTCGTTGACCAGCGCGCGGACCTTGCCCCACTTCTCGCCCACGACAAAGATGTCGCCCTTCTTCAGCGTGCCGTTCTGCACCAGGACCGTGGCCACCGGGCCGCGACCCACGTCAAGCTTCGCCTCGATCACCGCGCCACGGGCGGGCCGGTCGGGGTTTGCCTTCAGTTCCAGCACTTCGGACTGGATGATGATCGCCTCAAGCAGCTCGTCCAGGCCCTTGCCGGTCAGGGCCGAGACCTCGACATCCTGCACTTCGCCCGACATTGCCTCGACGACGACCTCGTGCTGCAGAAGATCGGTCCGCACCTTCTGCGGATTGGCACTTGGCTTGTCGACCTTGTTGATCGCCACGATCATCGGCACCTTGGCGGCCTTGGCGTGGTTGATCGCCTCCACCGTCTGCGGCATCACGGCATCATCCGCCGCAACCACCAGCACCACGATATCCGTCACCTGCGCACCGCGGGCGCGCATGCTGGTGAAGGCGGCGTGGCCGGGCGTGTCAAGGAAGGTGATAAGCTGGCCCGAGGGCGTCTTCACCTGATAGGCGCCGATATGCTGGGTGATGCCACCGGCTTCGCCCGAAACCACGCTGGTCTTGCGGATTGCGTCCAGAAGCGAGGTCTTGCCGTGGTCGACGTGGCCCATGATCGTCACAACCGGCGGACGGTTGACCAGATCCTCGACCTTGTCCTCGACCGTGTCGATCGCCTGTTCCACATCGGCATCGGTGACGCGGACGGCGCGATGGCCGAATTCCTCGATGACAAGCTCTGCCGTATCGGCGTCGATGGCCTGGTTCATCGTGACCATCATGCCCATCTTCATCAGCGCCTTGACCACGTCGGCGGCACGTTCCGCCATGCGGTTTGCCAGTTCCGAAACCACGATGGTTTCCGGCAACTGCACGTCGCGGACCTGCTTTTCCGATTTCTGGCCGAAGCCCAGCGCCTTCGCGCGGGCCTTTTCCTGCTTGCGCTTCATCGCGGCAAGGCTGCGCTGGCGGCCGCCTTCGTCCGAGATGGCATCCGACAGGGTCAACTTGCCGGCCCGACGGCCTTCGTCGCCCCGCTTGCCGGCGCGGTCGCGGTCGGTCGAGCGGTCGTCACGGTCGCGGTCGGTCTTGCGCGGCGACAGGCCGGGCTTGGCGCCGCGGTCGTCTTCTGCCGGGGTCGCCGCCGGGGTTGCGCCGGGGCGCGGACGGGACTGGCCGGCGCCGCGATCGCCCGGAACCGCTGCCGCCTCGACGGCGGCCGGTTCGGCCGGCTTCGCGGGCTGGCGGCGCTGGGTGCCAAGGATCTCGGCCCGGCGCGCAGCCGCACGACGGGCGGCCTCTTCCTCGGCCTCGCGCTTCTGGCGCTCTTCCTCTTCGGCGCGGGCGCGCAGTGCGGCCTCGCGCTGGCGTTCCTCGCGCTCTTTCGCCTCGGCCTCTTCGCGGCGGCGCTGGCGCTCCTCCTCGCGGGCTTTCTCATCGGCGGCCCGCTTCGCAGCATCTTCCTGCTCGCGCGCCTTGGCGGCGCGCAGTGCGTCGAGACGACGCTGCATCTCGGCATCGGAAATGCCGGCCGGGCGCTTGGACGGATCGCCAAGATTGGACGAGCCAGAGCCCCCCTGAGCCCCGCCCGCGGCACCCGGCTTTGCCGATGTCGGCACCACCACGCGCTTGCGCTTGGTCTCGACAACCACCGCATGCGTCCGGCCATGGGAGAAGCTCTGCTTCACCTGACCAGAGCGGGCGCCGCCCAGCCCGAGGGGCTTCTTGCCGTCAGTATCGCTCATCCGTCTACTAGTCCTTCCCGGCGGTCCCGCCGCCGAACTGCTTGTCCGGGACTCGAAGCCCGGCAAGCCTTGCCGCTTCCTCTACAACACGGGTTGTGAGTCCACCAGCCGCAAGCGCGGCGTGTATGGCACGTTCACGTCCGAAAGCCAAACCGATTTCCCCCGAGCTAAGGCAGGAAATCAGCCTGTTTTCTCCATCGGGAGCGCGCAACTTCGCCTTCCCCCGATCCGACCCGTCTTCGGCCTGGATCAGCACGGCAGCCTTGCCGGTCTGCAACCAGTCCTTCACCTTTTCGTACCCAACAACGGCCTGGCCTGCCTTGCGTGCCATCGACAACAATTCGACCACCCGCCGCGCCAGCAATTCCTCGACCATGGCGCCCAGATTCTCGGGTGCCTTGACCTGCATTCTCGCCGCGCGGGAAAACAACCCCTTTGCGGCCGCCCGGTCAACCGCGATGCGGTCGGCCATTACATAGATCCCGCGCCCTGGCAATCGCCCGGCAACATCGGGCACCACCATGGCCTCCGGTCCGACGACGAAGCGGATGAGCCCCGCCTTCGGGCTCACCTCGCCGGAAACGATGCATTTTCGTTCCGGCTCGTCGCGTTCCTTGTCCCGGCCGCCGCGCGTCATGCGCGTGTCCCCGAGGCCTGAGATCAGGCCTCGGCCTCCGCGTCATCGGCCGCCGGTTCTTCCTCGGCAGCCATTTCGGTCGGGTCGACCCAGCCCAGCATGACCCGTGCGGTCATGATCATGGTCTGTGCCTCTTCAAGACTCATGTCGAACTTCTCGAGAATGCCTTCATCCTTCTTGCGTTGACCGTTTTCCGTGGTCCAGCCGCCTGCAAGTTCCCAATCGGCGCAGGTGGCGAAGTCTTCCAGCGTCTTGATGCCGTCCTTGGCCAGCGCCTCCAACATCTGGGGCGTAAGCCCTTCGAATTCAACAAGGCTGTCTTCAACACCCATCGCGCGTGCGGCGTCCAGTGCCTTTTTGGCCTGCTCTTCCAGAAAGTCGCGGGCGCGAGCTTGCAATTCTTCGGCCGTACCCTCGTCGAAACCGTCGATGGACAGCAGTTCGTCCTGGTCGACGTAGGCCACCTCTTCCAGGTTGGTGAAGCCTTCGGCCACCAGAAGCTGCGCCATCAGCTCGTCGACGTCCAGCGTGTCCATGAACAGCTTCGTGCGCTCGGCGAATTCGGCCTGGCGGCGCTGGCTTTCCTCGGCCTCGGTCAGGATGTCGATGTCGAGGCCGGTCAGCTGGCTGGCCAGACGCACGTTCTGGCCGCGGCGGCCGATGGCCAGCGAAAGCTGCTCGTCCGGGACCACCACCTCGATCTTGCCGGCGTCCTCGTCCACGACGACCTTGGACACCTGCGCCGGCTGCAGCGCGTTCACCAGGAACGTCGCCTGATCCTGGTTCCACGGGATGATGTCGATCTTCTCGCCCTGCAACTCGTTCACCACCGCCTGCACGCGCGAACCGCGCATGCCGACGCAGGCACCCACCGGGTCGATGGAATTGTCGTAGCTGATCACCGCGATCTTGGCGCGGCTGCCCGGGTCGCGGGCCACGGCCTTGATCTCGATGATGCCATCGTAGATTTCCGGCACTTCCATCTTGAAAAGCTCTGCCATGAACTGCGGATCGGTCCGCGACAGGAAGACCTGCGGGCCACGCACCTCGCGGCGGACGTCCTTGATGAAGCAGCGGATGCGGTCGCCGATGCGATAGGCTTCGCGGCCGATCTTCTCGTTGCGGCGCAGAATGCCTTCGCCCCGGCCGATGTCGACGATGACGTTGCCGTATTCCTCGCGCTTGACCACGCCGTTGATGATCGTTCCCTTGCGGTCCTTGAACTCGTCGAACTGGCGGTCGCGCTCGGCTTCGCGAACCTTCTGCAAGATCACCTGCTTGGCCGATTGTGCGGCGATGCGGCCCAGGTCGACAGGGGGCACCTCGTCCACGATTTCGTCGCCGATCTGGGGATCTTTCAAGTAGCTCTTTGCCTGCTTGACCGTCAGCTGCGCATGATGGTTTTCCAGCAGATCATCTTCAACCACGGTGCGGACCCGGGCAAAGGCGGCGCGGCCGGTCTTGCGGTCGATCTTCACCCGGATGTCCATCTCGGCGCCATAGCGCGACTTGGCCGCGCGGGCGAGGCTGTCCTCCATCGCCTGGATCACCAGTTCCGGGTCGATCATCTTCTCGCGCGCCACCGCCTCGGCGGTCTGCAACAGTTCCAGCTGGTTGGCCGAAGTGATTGCCATGGGTCGTGCTCCCGGTTCTCAGTGTTTCGTCTCGGGGGCGTCTTCGTCGTCCCCCTCGCTATCTTCGGAATCGATCTCGTCGAAGCCGCCCTCCTCGGGCAGCGTCACCTTCTTCTGGCGCAGCATCTCGGCGATCAGTTCGTCGGTCAGAATCAGCTTCGCATCGGAAAGCCAGTCAAAACGCAGGCCGATGGTCAGATCCTGCCCGCCTTCTTCGATCTCGATCAGCACTTCCTCGCCTTCGACGCCCATCAGCCCGCCCTTGAAGCGGCGACGGCCGTCGATCAGCTCGCCGGTCTCGATGCGGGCCTCCCAGCCTTTCCAGATCTCGAAATCCTTCAGCCGGGTCAGCGGGCGGTCGATGCCGGGGCTGCTCACCTCCAGCACGTACTGGTCCTCGATCGGGTCTTCCACGTCGAGAACGGCCGAGACGGCGGTGGAAATCGCGCCGCAATCCTCGACGCCGATGCCGCCGTCGGGCCGGTCGGCCATGATCTGCAGCGTGCGCTGCACCTTGCCATGCCCACCCATCAGCCGCAGCCGGATGAGTTCGTAGCCCAGCCCTTCGATCACAGGCTGGACGATCTCGGCCAGGCGGCGATCAATGGCGGTCTTGGCAATCAGGTCGGTCATGCGACTCCCGCGAAAACAAAAGGCGGACCCAGCGGCCCGCCCGTAACCCTCGGTAGCTTCAGGTTTGGACCCCAAAACCGCTGTTGCACGCGATATAGGCTTTCGCAGCCGAGTCTGCAAGCCCGGATTGAGGTGCGGCCGAGGATTGCCGCCATCGCCTCTTGCCGGCTTCTGGCCGGGCTACAGCACCGGCGCGCGATCGATCCGCGACAGCGCTGCGTTCACATCCAGCACCAGACCGCGGATGCCGGTCACGCCAAAACCTTCCAGCCGCAGCCTGTGCATCGCCAGATAGGCCTCTGCCTCCGGGCGCGAGGCGAAGCCATAGACCCCGCCGGCAAGGCCGCTGGCCAGGTCCTCGGTCCAGTATTTGAACAGGAAGCCCGGCTCCAGCGCGATGGATTGCGCAAGCCCCTCGAAGGCCGCGGCCATTTCCTCGCCCCATGGCCCCTGATGCGGGAAATCCACCTGAACCAGTGTGACTGCCATTCTCGCCTCCCCTGCTGTGGACAAAGTTTAAGCTCGTCATGTCCCGCGTGGCAAACGCTTTGCGGGCGCCGGACCAGGTGGTGCGGCCTTTCGAACGGGTGCGCCGCCCGTTGGCGGAGGGCTGCTGTACCCGCGGCAGCGTAACGCAGCGGTGACGCCGGCGCCTGATTTCCCCCCGTAGCAAACCCGCCGCAAACCCCAAGGATGGTTGCTCTTGCTGCCCCCTCTGCCATATCCTGCGGACGGTCGTTGGAGGTGTGTCGTGCGGCAAAATCTGTATCATCGGACCCGGGGCCGCCGCAGACGCGCCATCTTTGCGGCAGCGCTCGCGGTGGCTGCACTGATCACCCCGGCCAGGGCGCTGGACCATCTGGATTTCACCGTTTCGGGCGACGACAAGGCCATCGACCGGGCGGTACGTGGCGCCTCGCTTCTGCTGCAGCAGAAAACCGATGGTTCAGCCGAGGTCGAAGACCTGTTCACCGCGGCGCGGTCGGACTACGCCAACATCCTCGGCGCGCTTTACAGCGCCGGGCACTATTCCGCCGTCATCCACATCCTGATTGATGGGCGCGAGGCGTCAAGCATCGCACCGCTGGATGCGCCGGCCCGTATTGGCCGGATCGCGGTTTCGGTCGACCCCGGGCCCCGTTTCGCCTTTTCCCGGACCGAGATCGCACCCCTTCTCGACGATACCGAACTGCCGAAGGAATTTCGCCCCGGCGAAACTGCGGCAACCGGCGCCATCGAGGATGCCGTCGCCGTTGCCCGGCTGGACTGGCGCAATGCCGGCTATGCCAAGGTTGCGCCCGACCGCACCGACATTGTCGCGAATCACGCGACGCGCACGGTTTCGGCCGATATCCGGCTGGACCCCGGCCCGGAACTGCGCTTCGGCCCGGTCTCGGTGCAGGGGGCCGAACGAATGCGGATCAAGAACATCATCCGCATCGCCGGCCTGCGCGATGGCGAACGTTTCAGCCAGACCGAACTGGACCGCGCGGCCATGCGCTTGCGCCGGTCGGGGGTGTTCTCTTCTGTCACGCTATCGGAGGGCGAGGTCATCCGGAACGGCGGGCTTCTGCCGATCGAGATCACGGTCGCCGAGCAGAAACCCCGCCGCTATTCCGTCGGTGCCGAACTGTCGAGCGTCGACGGCCTGTCACTGACCGCCTCCTGGCTGCACCGCAACGTGAACGGCGGCGGCGAGCGGCTGAAGATCGAAGGCAGCATCACCAACATCGGCGCAAACGGCAACGGGATGGACTATGGCTTCGGCATGACGTTCGAGCGGCCGGCGACCTTTTCGCGCGACATTACCGCCAGCCTCGGCTTCAACATCGGCCATACCGAAGAGGCCGACTACACCAGCGACAGCGCCGATGTGGGGCTGTCGCTGATCTATTACTACTCCGATCAGGTGACGTTCCGCGCCGGGATCGGCTATGAATTTTCCCGGGTGAAGGACCCAACCGGCGACATGACCTTCAGCAATTTCATCCTGCCGCTGGGGGCGACCTGGGACCGCCGCGACAGCACGACAGATGCGCGCAAGGGATTCTACCTCGATGCGACGGCAAAGCCGTTTCTTGGCCTCGGCAGCAGCGGTTCGGGTATTCGGGTGACGTTCGACGCGCGCGGCTACAAGACGTTTGGCGAGAAGCGCGGCGTCACCTTCGCGCTGCGTCTGCAGGGTGGTGCGATCGAGGGCAGCAGCCTTCTGACCACGCCGCGTGACGATCTGTTCTTCTCGGGCGGCGGCGGAACCGTCCGGGGGCAGCCGTATCATTCGCTCGGTATTCCCGTCTCGTACAACGGGGGAAGCTATCTGATCGGCGGCACGCATTTCCTGGGCGCCTCGGCCGAAATGCGCGCCCGCGTCACCGACAGCATCGGCATTGTCGCCTTCTACGACTGGGGCCGCATCGACGCCAATGGCTTCTTCGGGGACCAGGGCGCCGATCAGGCCGGTGCGGGGATCGGGCTGCGCTACGAGACGGGATTCGGCCCGATCCGGCTGGATGTGGCCACCCCGGTTTCGGGCAGCACGGGCGACGGCGTTCAACTCTACATCGGTCTGGGGCAGGCTTTCTGATGCGCCCCACCGCCGCCCTCTGCCTTTCGCTTGCTCTTGCCGCGCCGGCCCTTCTGCCCGCGCCGGCCCTGGCCCAGGAAGACGACCGTGGCTATCTGACGGCCTTTCTGGAAGACAACCTGTCCGGTGCCGGCCGCAAGGTCACGGTCACGGGCTTTGCCGGCGCGCTTTCGTCGCAGGCCACCATCGAGAAACTGACGATTGCCGACGACCGCGGCATCTGGCTCACGCTCGACAATGTGGTGCTGGACTGGAGCAGAAGCGCGCTGCTGAGCGGCGAGGTCGTCGTCAACGAACTGACCGCTGACCGCATCGTGCTGGATCGGCTGCCCGATCCCGCGCCGCAGGACGGCCTTCCCGCCCCCGAGGCCACGCCTTTCGCGCTGCCCGACCTGCCGGTTTCGATCGACATCGGTGAGATCGCGGCGAAATCCATCGTGCTGGGCGCGCCGGTGCTGGGAGAGCCGATAGAGGCCACGCTGACCGCCTCGATGAAGCTGGTCGAGGGCGATGGCATGGCCTCGTTCCTGCTGCAGCGCGTCGATTCCGGGCCGGCCGCAAAGATTGCGCTGGAGGCCACCTATGCCAATTCCACCTCCAAGCTGACGCTCGACCTTGATGCACAGGAAGAGGCCGGCGGCATCGTGGCCCGCATGCTTGACCTGCCAGGCGCCCCCGCCGCCGGGCTGAGCCTGCAGGGTGAAGGCACGCTGGACGATTTTGCCGCCGCCTTCCTGCTGGAAAGCGATGGCGAGGAGCGGTTGGCCGGGCCGATCACGCTGAAAACCGATCCTGCGGGCAACCGCAGCTTCCTTGCTGATCTGGCCGGCAATCCCGCACCGCTGTTCCTGCCGGAATATGCCGCGTTTCTGGGCAACCGCCTGACGCTGGATGTCCAGGGCACCCGCTTCGCGGATGGCCGGCTGGATCTGGAGCGACTGGATCTCGGTGCGCAGGCGCTGCGGTTGTCCGGCAAGCTGTCGCTGGCGGCCGATGGCCTGCCGCAGTTGATCGATGTCACCGGCAGCATTCTTGCGCCCGATGGCACGCCGGTCCTGCTGCCAATTCCGGGCGAGATCCAGACCCGGGTCGGCAAGGCCGATCTGGCCCTGCGCTTCGACGCCGCGCAGGGCAGTGCCTGGCAGGGGCATGTCACCGTTCTTGCACTGGATCGCAGCGATCTTGCCGTTCGTACGCTGGCGCTGACCGGCGCAGGCACCATCGACCGGCTGACAGGCATGCCAGGGGTCGATGGCGGGCTGGGCTTTGCCGCTGCCGGGCTGGCCGCGGCAGACAAGGCGCTGGCCGCGGCGCTGGGAACCGAGATCACCGGAAACGCCACATTCGACTGGCGGGCCGGCGAGAATGGCCTGCAGCTTCCGCGGTTCGAAATCAAGGGTGCCGATTATGCCGCCACCGCCGCGTTGACCGTGGACGGACTGGATAGCGCGCTGCAGACCAAGGGCTGGATCGCCCTGCAGACCACCGACCTGTCGCGCTTTTCGGCGCTGGCTGGCCGACCGCTGGGCGGCGCGGGCGATGTGCGCATCGACGGGACCGTCACGCCGCTGTCGGGGGCCTTCGACCTGACGCTCGACGTCAAGGGCCAGGGCCTGAAGACCGGAATTCCGCAGGCAGACCAGATGCTTGCCGGAGCATCGACCATCGCGGCCTCGGTGAAGCGGGATGAGACCGGCCTGACGCTGCGCAGCCTGACGGCCGCGGCCAAGACGCTGAAACTCTCGGCGCAGGGCACGGTTTCCTCTGCCGGCAACGATCTGAAAGGGCACCTGGCCTGGGGCAGCCTTGCCGATCTGGGTGGTGGGCTGGGCGGCAGTCTCGATGCCGATGTCACCTTTCGCGGCACGCCGCAGGACGCCGCCATCACGCTGACCGGCGCGGGCCAGGCCCTGCGGATCGGCCAGCCCGAGGTCGACCGATTGATCGCCGGCCGTGCCACGCTGACCGCCGCCGCCGATCTGAAGGCCGGCGAAGTGATGATAAAATCGGTCGAACTGACGGCGCCCAATCTGGCCGCCACCATTGCCGGCGCCGGAACCGATGGCACGCTGCGGGTGACGGGCCGCATCCGCGATCTGGCGCTGCTGGCGCCGCAATTTCCCGGGCCGCTGACGCTGACCGGAACCGTCCGGCCCACGGGCAGCGCTGTTCGTGCCGATCTGCGCCTGTCGGGGCCGGCCGGGATCGACACCCGGCTGAATGGCACGCTGGGCGAACGTCCCGATATAACCCTGTCCGGCACTGCCAGCGCCGCAGTGGCGAACGGCTTTACCGAGCCGGTGACGCTGGGTGGCGCGTTGCGCTACGATCTGGCGCTGCGGGGCGGCTGGACACCGGCCCATCTTGGCGGCCGGGTCACGCTGTCGGGCGGGCGCATCGCCATTCCCGCCCGCGGCCTGTCGCTGGACCGCGTGGCGGTGGCGGCCGATCTGGCTGGCGGCAGCGTGCGGCTGACGATGACCGCCGACACCGCCCGGGGCGGCGGGTTGCGGGTGGCCGGTCCAGTCAGCCTGACTGCACCCTACAGCGCCGGGCTGGACATCCGGCTGGACCGCATCCGCCTGCGCGACCCCGAACTTTACGAGACCGTCATCGATGGCGCCCTGTCGCTGTCCGGCCCGCTTCTTGGCCGCGCACAGTTGAGCGGCCAGATCGCCCTGGGCGAGACCGAGCTGCGCGTGCCTTCGACCGGCTTTGCCACCGGCGCCGATCTGGAATTGGTGCGGAACATCAACGACAGCGCTTCGGTGCGCGCCACGCGCGACCGTGCCGGCGTTGGCGCCACGGCAGGCAGCGGCACCGGGTCAGGCGGTGGCGCATCGGCCCCCGACTGGGGCGTGAACCTGACGATCGGCGCGCCGAACCGCATCTTCGTCCGGGGTCGCGGTCTTGATGCCGAACTGGGCGGCACGATCTATCTGGGTGGCACGTTGAACGCGCTGATCCCGTCGGGCGGCCTGCAACTGATTCGCGGCCGGCTGGATATCCTTGGCAAGCGGCTGACCCTGTCGCAGGCCACATTGAACCTTGAGGGCGATTTCGTGCCCGATCTGATCGTTCGCGCAACGAACACCACCGATGACGTGACCAGCATCGTCTCCATCACCGGCCCGGCGACGGCGCCGGTCGTGACTTTCTCGTCAGATCCGGAAATGGCGCAGGAGGAGGTACTGGCCTGGCTGCTGTTCGGCCGTGGGCTGGATACGATTTCGGCCTTTCAGGCGGCACAGCTGGCAAGTGCGGTCGCAACGCTGGCGGGCAGGGGCGGCGAAGGGATCGTGGGGAGGCTGCGCAAGGGCTTCGGGCTCGACGACCTCGACTTCCAGACCGATGCAAGCGGCTCGGCTTCGCTGAGCGCCGGCAAATACATCTCCGAGAAGGTCTATACCGAGGTGAGCGTCGGTCAGGACGGCAACACCCGCATCAACCTGAACCTCGATGTCCGGCCGGGCGTCACCGTAAAGGGACGGGTGGATTCGGATGGCGACAGCGGGATCGGCGTCTATCTCGAAAAGGACTACTGAGAAGGACTGCTGATGCCGCCGGCGGCCTTGCGGCGGGATGGTCAAAGGCCTTGCGGCAGGACGGCAAAATAAAAGGGGCCGGGCCATATTGGCCCGGCCCCTTTGATGAATTCTCGAAGCGGATTACGAATCGCTGCCGCAAGCGATGGCGCAGAGCAGCACCAGGCCCAGACCTGCAACAACGAGGCCGCTGCTCGAGGTGGGGACCGCAGCCGGAACCACAACGGGATCGGGCTCAACCGCCACGACGACGGGTCCGCCCGCAAAAGCAGCAGAGCCAGCCAGCGACAGAGCGAGGGCGGTAGCGAGGACTTTCTTCATGTATACAAACCTCCAGTGGTGTTTGAGTGCCGATACCATCATTGATGACCGCAAAAAAGCGAAAGCTGCGACATCCGCGTCTATTGTGTCCAATATACCCCATTTTCGTCAAGTAGGGTGATTCAACACATGAGAGCGGCGGAATTCCGCACATACTGGTTACAAAACAGGCGGACCACATCTAGTCGATCACGCGCGTCAACTCAACGTAGCCGAGTGTCGGGCTAACCCATTCCCGTGATTGGCGAATCAATCCGCCCTGCATCCAGTATTCGTTCTGCAGTTCGACGCCATCGCCACGGCAGGTTTCGACAAGATGACGGGTCGGATAGGCAAGACCAAATATGGCCAGAGTCTCGGATCCCGTGGCTTCTGTGCTACAGGTCAGATCCAGCCGGAAAATCCTGTCATCGGGGCCGGTGTAGAAGTAGCTGCGGCGGTGGCTGCCGCCCGCGATGACCTGGCCGATTCCCGGCATGGCCGAGGACATCAGATCGCCGCCGAGGCCCCGCGTCTCGATCAGCACGCCATCGCGCAGGGTGACAAGCACGCCGTCTGCGGTAGCCCAGTTGACCAGAGAGCCGCGGCTGTCACGCGGACCAACGAAAGCTTCGGTTCCGAAGGTCTTGTTTCGCACCAGAATCAGCGGGATTCCCGCTTTCTCAAGCTCGGCCCGCGGTATCGCGGTGGCGGCGGGTTGATCGCCCTTGCCCTTGAACATTGCCAGGACGGCACCGGCGCCCGTTCCCTTCAGCGCCGAGCAGCCTGCGAGCGTCAGCGCGCAGACCGCGAGCATACCGATGGATTTCAGCGCCATACCCTGCTGTCCCATTGCTCGTCCAGACGACCAGTGTGGTAGTCGCGGATCGTATCGTAAAGCCGGCCCTGCACGTCGACGCGCGCGCCGCCATCGCGTTGCAGCGGCCGAATGGTGGCATCCATCTCCTTGCGGGACGGCTGGCCCAGAAGCCAGTTCATCGGAATCGTCAGGTGGAGCCCCTTGTCGAACGATCCTTCGCCGAACTCCTCGGCACTGGCACTGGTGAAGGAGGCGAAGGCGCCCACCTTCCAGCCGTTCGCGAATTCCCGGTCCAGTGTAATGGTTGCGCCGGTGTCGCCGGCCAGATAGCGGCCGACGTCAAGCTGGCCGAGAAAGCCGTTGCCGAAATCGTAATAGGCCGAGACATGGCCCGTCGCGATGGAATAGTCGTAGTCGCCAAAGCCAAAGCCGCCGTCGGTATCGCGCTGCTTGGTGTAGTTAAGCTCCAGACCCAGTGCGAGGCGGCTGTCGACCGGCTTCCACAACACCTCGCCCGAGATGCCGGCATGCATCGGTTCCAGATAACCGAAGGTCAACCTGGTGTAGATATTGTCGGCGGGATGCGCGTACCAGGCGGCCTGCAACCGTTCGAGCGCCAGCGGCGAATCCTCGTTGTAGTCACGCACGTCGCTGCGCACCGGCGGCAGGCTGCCGCCCTTGTCGATCACGAAGACCTTGTCGAGATTGTCATAGACCCGGCCGTAGACCGAGCCCGACAGCACGATTCCCTGCGGCAGTTCATAGCTTGCCGTGGCACGCAGGCCGACATCGCCGCGCGCGGGGGCGCTGACGCGGTAGCCAAGCCCCAGGCCCCAGTTGAACTGCGGGTAATACTCGGGATCGGCGCCGCTGCCGCCGGCAAGACCGCCGCTGGCATCGCCAAAGGCCACGCGATCCCGCAGCACCGCACCGTTGTTTGCGACATGCTCCAGCGACTCGATGTCGGACCGGCGCATCGTCACCTTCGAGGCCGCCATGCCGCGGACGACCGGCACGATCTCGAACACTTCGACCGAGGCCGGCATGACATGGCTCAGCGCGCGTGCGGTGCGACCGATGGCCTGGGCGCCGGCGTCGAACTTGTCGTTGCGGATGCGGATCTGCACCGTTGTCGCGGTATAGGCGAAATCCTCGATGTAGATGCCATCGGGATTCAGATACTTATCCAGATTGTCACGCAGGATCGGCGCGGCATCCGGCTGTGTGACCCAGCCGCCATCCCAGGCGTCGGGATCGGCAGAGCGCGATGGGCGCTGGCCCACGGCAACGGGGCCTGCACCAAGAATCCCGGTCATCGCCCGCCGCTTGGGGTCTAGCACGAAGTTGACGTTGAAACCGATTTCGGAGCCGTAGAGCGAATAGATCCCGACGGACATCGTCTCGTCGCGATGATATTCGATGCCGAAGTTGAAGGGGCTCCTGCGCTCGAAGGTCTTGCGATAGCCAGCTTCTTCACCATAGGCGTCGGTCGAATATTCGGCCTTTACCGTCCAGGCGTCGTTCAACTGCCATTCGATGCCGCCGAAGAACGAAGCCGGGCCGCGGAACCAGGTGTTCGCATTGGGCTTGCCGCCCCGCCCCACATCCGGATCCGGGCGATCACCGAAGGGCGACCCGAAGGAATTGTAGCTGCCAAGCCGGCCCCAGCCGACGCCCCCGGTGATCTTGACCCGGTCGCCGATCGTCTTGGTCGCCGCAATATATTCGGCGCCGAACTTGCCAGTGCCGGCAAAATCCTGCAGGCCTATCGTGACCGAGGGCCGCCAGCCGGATTCCTTCAGCAGGTGGATCCGCAGATCGAAGCTGCGGTCGTTGTAGGAAGAATAAAGATTTTCCGGATTGGCCGGATCGTTCACCACCTCGTTCCAGTTCCGCGTGTTCTGGATCCGGTAGCTGCCCGAAAGCCAGGGCGTGATCTGGAAGCTGAGCGTGGTGCGCGTGATCGGGCCAAAGCCCGCCACTGCGACCGAGAAGTTACCGTCCGCCATCGCCTCGCCCGAGGGCATGTCGATCAGCCCGGGAACCCCGGTGAAGGAAAGCGTGGGGCGCATCTCGGCCCTCGCCGGGACGGCCAGCGGCCCGCACAGCAGGCCGGCCAGCGCCGTGACCGCCAGTTGGCTTTTGGATCTTCTGGTCGACAAGGAAAGTCCTCCCTACGTCCCATCTATCGTTTCCGCTTTCGCGCTGGGCAAGCGGAAACGCCGTGTGACTGTCCGGAACCCGTTCAACTATGACACGGCCGCCGCAGTTCCGGTCAGGACCACGGTTTGCGACGGGGCGCCCTGGGCCAGCCCGAGGGCAAGGTCGCGCGCGCCTTGCGAATCCCCCAGCGCCGCCAGGCGGGCCAGGTCCTGCAGCGCCGCCGAGATCGAAACCTCACCCGTGGCATCCTCGGTTGCGCGCATGATCTTCGGATGTGGCGTGCGGGCCATGCCGGCGCCGATCAGCAGTTCTTCATGCAGCTTTTCACCTGGGCGCAGGCCGACCACCTTGATCTCGATATCGCCATCGGGATTCTGCGAGTCGCGCACCGTATAGCCGGCAGCATGGATCAGTTGTTCGGCCAGGTTGCGGATGCGCACCGGCTTGCCCATGTCGAGCACATAGACATCGGCGCGCGACCGTGCCGTATCGTCGTGATAGGACCCGGCCAGCAGCACCAGGCGCGCGGCTTCGTTGATCGTCATGAAGAATCGGGTCACGTCGTCATGGGTCAGCGTGATCGGGCCGCCGCGGGCGATCTGTTCCTTGAACAGCGGGATGACCGAGCCCGACGATCCCAGCACGTTGCCGAAGCGGACGATGGCGAAATGGGTGTCGCCGGAGCGACGAGCCAGATCCTGAACCACCAGTTCGGCCAGCCGCTTCGATGCGCCCATCACGTTTGTCGGCCGCACAGCCTTGTCAGTCGAAACCAGGATGAACCGTTCGACCCCGGCGCGGACACAGGCATCCGCCAGCGTGCGGGTGCCGAGGGCATTGTTCGTCAGACCCGCCAGCGGATTCGATTCCACCAGCGGCACATGCTTGTAGGCCGCGGCATGCAGGACGATCTCGACCCCATTGTCCTCCAGCGCCATGCGCACCTGCCGCGCATCGGTGACAGAGCCCAGAACCGGCACGAGATCGATCAGTTCCTGCTCGCACAACTCGCGCAGCTCGTGATCTATGGCATAGAGCGTGGGCTCGGAGACCTCGAACATCACCAGTCGCCGCGGCCGCAGCTGCAGGATCTGGCGGCAGAGTTCGGATCCGATCGACCCGCCGGCTCCCGAGACCATGACAACCCGCCCGGAATAGAATTCGCCACCGTTGGGCAGGGCGTTGTCCAGCCTGTCGCGACCGAGGAAATAGCCCGGCGAAAGCGGGGTCAGCCGGTCCACCAGTTCCTCGGTGCCCAGAAGCTGGCCGAAGGAGGGAACGGTCTGTACCTCAAGCCCCAGCGCCTGCAACTGCCGCCCCAGCCGCGCAAGTTGCGGCGCCGGCAGCGAGGGCATGGCCACGATCACCCGCGAGATATCGTGATTGCGCACGATCTCGTCGATCTGGTGGCTTGGATGAATGCGCAATCCCGCCAGCCGTTCGCGCTGCAGGCCGGGATCGTCGTCGATAAAGGCCACGACCTGGATCGTGTCATGCGATTTCAGCGCCGAGGCAAGCTGCAGCCCTGTCGTGCCCGCCCCGTAGACCAGAACGCGGATCTGCGGCTTTCTCAGCCGGAGCGACCAGAAGTAAAGCTTCAGCGTGCCCAGCCGCAGCGCCATCGAGGCGAGAAACAGCACCAGCGTGAAAGCCAGCGTGCCGACCACCGGAAAGTAGAGACCGGGCGCCATGCTCATGAACAGCGCAACCGCGCCCACCGTGACGGCATAGGGCGCAATCGCCCCGAAGCCAAAGCTCTCGTAGGTCTTCAACTTGATCCAGGGCAGGCCGAAGGCCAGCGAGGCAAAGCCGCCGGCCAGCGCCAGCGTGGGAAACATCACGGCAAGCCGCACCAATTGTGTCTTCGGCCAGATCTCGGCATAGGTGAACATGCAGGCAAGCAGAAAGGCTGCCGGGGCCACGGCAACGTCAATCATCCAGATCACAAGCTGCTTGTGCCGCCGCGAAAGCAGCTGCGAGAATCGGAATAGCGCTTCCCTGACTCTATTCATCGCGCTTTATCCTCGTCCGTCTGTTGCCCGAACACACAGGGCCGAATGACCGCCACCGCAACACCTTCGCACGGCCCCGAAGGGCTTCGCCGCAATGTCTTCCTCGTCAATCTCGTCGTAATACACGCATTGCGGTCTCGATGACAATCGCGATGTCGAAGCAAAGGGTCTGTTTTTCCTGATAGATCGTGTCCAGACGTGCTTTTCGGGGCACGCAGGCCCGAGAATAGATCAGATCCGTCTCCTCGCGCGAGGTGGAGCGGGCAAGAAGCCGCTCTTCATGCCGGTGATAGCGCAGGGTGGCCAGGCCGGTCAGCCCGGGCCGGCTTTGCAGGACGCGGGTGTAAAGCGCGGGAAAACGCTCGACATATTGGCGCAGCGGCGGGCGGGGGCCGACAAAGCTCATGTCACCCTTCAGGATGTTCCAAAGCTGCGGAATCTCGTCCAGCCGGTAGCGGCGCAGAATGCGTCCGGCGGGCGTGATCCGCATCGCCTTGTCGGCACCGGATACGCCGGAATCGCCGGTCTCGACCGTCATGGTGCGAAATTTCCACAGCAGGAACGGCTGATCCGGCCCCTTCATCCGCTCCGATAGATAGAGCAGCGGCCGTCCCGAGGTTGCCAGCAGCCAGAGGCAGAGCCCAAGCGTGGGCAGCGCCAGCAAAAGCGTCAGCAGAAGTGCGAGCGAAAGGTCGAACAGGCGTTTCGAAAGGGTCATGCAGAAACTCGCAGCCGGGCCAGTTCGGCGACAAGCCCGCCCGCCCGGGCTTCGGGCAGCGGGTAGAGGGCGGCAAGCCGTTCCGCCGAGAGTACTGCCGCCGGTACCACGGCCGGATTGGGCGGGCCATAGCGCCAGGCCCGCCCAGCGGCGTCCAGCAGATCTGCCATGGGCAGCGGTGGCGCCGTGGCCAGATTCAGAAGCGACGGAAGCCGGTCCTCACAGGCCATACGGCACAGGGCCGCCAGCACCCGCGCCAGCGTCACCGGCCCGATCCACGACCGCAGCGGCCCGCCATCACGTCCGGGTACCGGGTCCAGCACGACCGGCCCGCCATCCGTCCGCGGCCCAAGCAGCGCGTCGGCCCCGACGACATTGCCGATGCGCAGGACAACCGGCCGCGGGCCGGTCTCTGCCTGGAATGCGACCTCGGCTGCCAGCTTAGCCCGGCCATAGGGGGCCGTCGGCGCCGGATCGACAGTTTCGCGCGCTGGAACGGCGGTAGGGGCATAGACCGCGGCCGTCGAGGCAACCAGAACCGCCGCTGCGCCGGACTGCCGCGCGGCGGCCATCACCGGCGCGGCCATCGCGGCATTTTGGCCAAGGGCGGCGGTGTCGCCCCGCAGCACGGCGGCAAGATGCAGCACGATCGCGCCCTCGGGCAGGCTGGGCGGCGGATCGGCCAGGATATCCCAGCGCAGGTCTGCGTCCGGCCCGCGCCCCGCCCAGACCGGCATCAGCCCTGCCGCGGGTTCAAGCGCCCAGGCCCGGCGCAACAGCGCACCAAGCCGCCCGTTTGCGCCGGTTACAACCACCGGACTTGCTGCCACGCCCGCTATCCTCCGCTCCCTTGCGCCGGTTCGACTATCGCGCCCCCGGGGGCGGGTTGTCCACCGCCGGCCTCAGCCCTCGCGCTCCAGCCGGGCACGCAATTCGCGCAATACGGGCAGGACGGCGCGCACGCGATCGGCACCCAGGGCCTCGACCACCTCGCCGATCAGCGGCGCCACCGATTGCACGGCGGCATCCCGGGCGGCGCGGCCGGCCGGGCTGATCGCCACGAACTTGCGTCGGGCATCGTCCCAGTCGGGCCGGATGTGGATGTGTCCGGCCCATTCCAGCCGGGCCAGCGTATTGGTCATTGCGCCGCGCGTCACATGGAACACCCGCGCAAGCTGTGCCGGCGTGCGCTCGTCGCCCGCCCGGGCCAGATGGTTCAGGACCGAGAAATGCGACAGTTCCATCCCGCGCGGCAATGCCTTGGAAATGCGGTTGCGGGCCAGTTGGTCGGCCATGAACAACTCGCCGAACAGCGCCACGGCAATATCCTCGGTGCGTTCCGTGGTCATGGACCCGCGAACTCCCGGTCATGCGACAGCGACGGAATGCGCGCGCGGGCCGCCTCGACCTGCGACAGGTCGAGATCGACAAGGGTGATACCCGGCTCGGTGCCGGCATCGGCCAGAACCTCGCCCCAGGGCGCGACGGCCAGCGAATGACCATGGGTGCGGCGGGTGCCCCGGCCATGGACCTCGGCATGCTGGCCGGTCTGCGCCGGTGCCAGGACAAAGCAGCCGCTTTCGATCGCCCGGGCGCGCAGCAGCACTTCCCAATGCGCTGCGCCGGTGACGTGGCTGAAGGCGGCCGGCACCGTCAGGATCTGCGCGCCGCCCTTGGCCAACGCCCGGAACAGATGCGGGAACCGCAGGTCGTAGCAGACCGCCATGCCGATGCGTGCGAGGGGTGTCTCGGCCACGACCGCGGATGCGCCGGGGCGATAGTTCGCGCTTTCGCGATAGATCTCGGCCATGCTGACATTCACGTCGAACATGTGGATCTTGTCGTAGCGGGCGGCGATTGCCCCATCGGGGCCGATCAGGAAGGAACGGTTGGCCAGCCGGCCGTCCTCTGCTTCCGTTTTCACGCCGAGCGAGCCGATCAGCAGCCAGATCCCTGCCCGCGCCGCCTCGTCCCGCAGCGCGGCAAGGGTTTCGTCCTGTCCCTCCTCGCGCGAGATCGCGGCGAGATGCGCCTTGTTCGAGGTCAGGCCGTTGGTCATTTCGGGTGTCAGGATGAATGCCGCACCGCCAGCGGCCGCCTGCCGGACAAGCCCGCGCGTGATGGCCAGGTTTGCCGCCGGATCGTCCGAGACGTTCAACTGGATCAGGGCGGTGCGCATCAGTCTGCCAGCATCGGATCAAGCTTGCCGGTGCGTTCCAGCGCGTGCAGATCGTCGCTGCCGCCGACATGTGCCCCGCCGATGAAGATCTGCGGCACCGTCCGCCGGCCT
The DNA here is from genome assembly GCA_014879735.1 of Paracoccaceae bacterium. GTDB lineage: Bacteria > Pseudomonadota > Alphaproteobacteria > Rhodobacterales > Rhodobacteraceae > Pseudogemmobacter. Next base: position 23,388 of record JACSRN010000081.1, on the reverse strand, counting down.
TTGGCGCGCTGGGTCATCGCCTCGCGCAGGGCGGGATCGGCGCTGACATCGATTTCGCGGTAGTCGATCCCCTTGCTCTGCAGCAGCCTTTTGGCCGCGATACAGTAAGGGCAGAAGGATGTGGTGTAGATTTCGACCGTCTTCATTTGGCAATCCCCGTGTTCGCGCGGAACTATAGGGATTTAAGCATCCTTCGCAACGCGCGCGAGGGCGAGGACGCTGACCGCGCGCGCGCCGCCGGCAAGGCAGGCGCGGGTGGCGGCGGCGAAGGTGGCACCCGAGGTCATCACATCGTCGACCAGCAGAATGTCGCGGTCGCGCAGCCGGGCCAGTCGACGGGGTGGCACGCGGATCGCGCCGTCGAGGTTGCGGAACCTGTCCTCGCGGCCGCGACCCTCCTGGCTGCCGGTGGGACGGGCGCGGTGCAGCGCATCGGGGCAATGTTCCAGTCCGGCGGCGCGGGCAAGGGCGGCGGACAGCAGCGCCGACTGGTTGTAGCGGCGGCGCAGAAGCCGCCACCAGTGCAGCGGAATCGGCACCACCAGCATGCCCGGCCGGATCAGCGGCTGTGCCGCGCGGGCCAGCCACTCTCCGGCGGGGCGTGCCAGATCCATCCGGTCGCCGTGCTTCAGCGCCAGCACCAGGCGGCGGGCATTGTCGCGATACAGCAGAACGGCGCGCCCGGTGGTCCAGGGCCGGGGCGTGGCAAGACAATCGTCGCAAAGCGCCGGACCCACCCCGGGATCGCCGGGCAGGGGTGTGCCGCATTTGTCGCAGACAAGGCCTGAAATGAATGGCGTCTCGCGCCAGCAATCGCTGCAAAGGCCGAAGTCGGTGGCCACCAGCGCATTGCAGGTCAGGCATTGCGGCGGGTAGATGGCGCCGATCACTCTTTGCATCCTGCTGTCGCCCCCCTTAGAATCTGCCGCCATGACGCCACCCCAGCTGACGGACCGCACCGCCCTGAACCGCCACCGCACCCGGGCGCTGGCCTTGGCCGAGCCGGCGCTTTTCCTGCAGGAGGAGGCCGTCCTCGATGTGCAGGAGAGACTCGCCGCGGTTAACAGAAGATTTACAGACCTTGTGGTGGTGACGGGATTTCCGGCGCTGTGGCAGGCGGCCTTTCCCAGGGCGCGGGTCGTTGCCGATGCGCCCGCGCTCGACCTGCCACCCGCCTCGCAGGATCTGATCATCCACGCCATGGCGCTGCACTGGGCCGACGACCCGGTGGGCCAGCTGGTGCAATGTCGCCAGGCGCTGCGGCCAGACGGTCTGTTGCTGGCGACATTCTTCGGCGGTCAGACCTTGCATGAACTGCGTGCCGTGCTGGCCGAGGCGGAGACGGCGGCGACCGGCGGCCTGTCCCCCCGCGTCCTGCCGATGGGCGAGATTCGTGAGGTCGGTGCGCTGCTTTCGCGCGCGGGCTTTGCGCTGCCGGTGGCCGATGCCGCGCCGCGCCACGTCACCTATCGCGACCTGTTTCACCTGATGTCCGATCTGCGCGCGATGGGAGAGACCAATGCGCTGGCCGCGCGGTTGCGCCGCCCCACCGGGCGCGAGGTCTTCCTGCGCGCCGCGGCGCTTTACGCCCAGAACTACCCGGCCGATGGTGGCAGGATCGCCGCTACCTTCGAGGTGATCTGCCTGACCGGCTGGTGCCCGCACGAAAGCCAGCAAAAACCGCTGCGGCCGGGATCGGCGGCGCAGCGCCTGGCCGACGCGCTGAATGCGACAGAACACCGCCTGTCCGGCGGACCGCCCGACCGTTGACCCGACAAGCAAAGCGTTTATCTCGGGAAACGCATCCCCGATTGGAATCGCCATGACCGACACCGCCCACCTTCCTCCCGACCATCCCCGCATCGGGCGCGGCAAGATCGGGGTGCTGCTGGCCAACCTCGGCACGCCCGATGGCTATGACTACTGGTCGATGCGGCGCTATCTGAGCGAGTTTCTCTCGGACAAGCGGGTGATCGATTATCCGCGGTGGAAATGGCAGCCGCTGCTGCAGACGGTGATCCTTGCCAAGCGGCCGTTCTCCTCGGGGGCGAACTACAAGCTGATCTGGAACCACGACCGGAACGAATCACCGCTGATGACGATCACCAAGGCGCAGACCGCCGCGGTTGCGGCCGCGCTGACGGCCACCCGGGGCGAGGGCGTGATGGTCGATTTCTGCATGCGCTATGGCAACCCCTCGACCGGATCGAAGCTGCGCGCCATGGTCGAGGCAGGATGCGAGAAGATTCTGTTCTTCCCGCTTTATCCGCATTACGCCGGCGCCACCTCTGCGACCGCGAACGACCAGTTCTTCCGCGCGCTGATGAAGGAAAAGCGCCAGCCCGCTGTCCGTACCGTACCGGAATACTTCGAACATCCGCTCTATATCGACGCGCTGGCCCAGTCGGTCGAACGCGCCTGGACCGGGCTGTCGCGCAAGCCCGATGTGCTGGTGGCCAGCTACCACGGCATGCCAAAACGCTATCTGGCAGAAGGCGATCCCTATCATTGCCAGTGCCAGAAGACCTCACGCCTGTTGCGGGAACGGCTGGGCTGGGACAGCGGCATGATCAACACGACGTTCCAGTCGGTCTTTGGCCCCGAAGAATGGTTGCGCCCCTATACGGTGGAACATGTCGCCGAACTGGCGCGACAGGGCCGCAAGCACATTGCGGTGATCGCCCCGGCTTTCAGCGCCGACTGCATCGAGACGCTGGAGGAAATCAACGGCGAAATCCGCGAAAGCTTCATGCATGCGGGCGGCGAGGAGTTCACCTACATCCCTTGCCTGAACGACGAGCCGGCCCATGTGGCCGCACTGGTTGCAGTGATCGAAGACAATCTTTGCGGCTGGAACGCGGGCTGACGACCCGGCCGCAACCGGGGCAAGGGCGATGAGGGCAAATGCCCGTGCTGAAAAGGAAAGGGACGGCAACCAGTGTTGCCGTCCCTTCCTTTACGACTGATCCGGACTCAGTTCGACGCGGCAGCGGCGATGACGAGCAGAAGCAGCAGCGGAACAATGATGCCGCCGGCCGACGACGAGGTCGACGCCTTAACGACTTCCGGTTCCATAACCGGCTCGACGACGCCGCCGGCGAAGGCGGTATTGGCGGCAACGGTCAGCGCGGCAGCGAGCGCGAGTTTCTTCATAGTAACCTCCAGTTATCGCATGCCATCAATTGTTGCAGAGGTGACGGCATGCACCCAAGACTGTCCTCGTATTGCTTTGTTAAGCAGCACCGCAAAGGAATTGCAATCCGGCAGAAGTGGGGCCCCGAGGCCGGCACGGGATATCGTCAAATTAGCAACACCTGCGTGCCAAGCTGCGCCATTCCGAACAGTTCCTCGACATGTTCGTTGTACATGCCGATGCAACCGTTGGAGGATTTTCGGCCGATCTTGCGCGTGTCATGCGTGCCGTGGATGCGGTAGTAGGTCCAGCTCAGATACAATGCCCGCGTGCCCAGCGGATTGTCCACCGCGCCGCCTTCGACCAGATCTGGCCATTCGGGGTTGCGCTTCTTCATCTCGGGCGTCGGGCGCCAGGGCGGGTTCACCACCTTCTGCACGACTTCGGTCCGGCCGCGGCGCGTCAACTCGTCAGACAGCGGCACCGAGGTCGGGTACAGGCGGTAGGTCGACTGGTCGTCCGACCAGTAGTGCAGCGCGCGCGAAGAGATATCGACGAGAATGGCGCCCTTGCGGGTGTTCTCGAAATACTCCTGCCAGTCCAGCATGCGGAAGCTGGAATTGTTGTTGCGCACGGGGCTGTCGTCGGCAAGGTCCTGCGCAAGGGCAGGGGCGGCGATGGTGCCGGCCGCAAGGGTTGCGGCCATGCCAAGAACCTGGCGGCGGTTCGGCCGGAACAGGGCCATATCGGACTCCTTGGAGATCTGCTCTTTTGCCGGACAGTAAATCCTCAGGCGCAAAGTCGCAAATCAAACGCCCGTCACTTGGCGGAATCGTGCAGACCCGGGTTTGCCTCGCCGCGCCGCTTTGGGTAAAGGTGGCGCAACGGGCCCTGTTGCGGGCCGCCAGATGGGTGAAAGAATGTACAGACGCGCCCTTGTCCTTGCCGCCCCTGCGCTGATTCTCGCCGGCTGCGTCAGCAGTGGAAGCCAGGTCCAGTACGGCCCGGATGGCAAGCCGCTGCCGCGCGTATACCGGATCACGCCGGATATCGCGGCCGAAATCCCGTTCCGCTTGCTTGATTCGGTCAACACCCTGCGCCAGGCAAAGGGCGTGCAGCCGCTTGTCTTCAGTTCGCAACTGAATGCGGCGGCCGCGACGCATTCGCGCGACATGTCGGTGCAGAACCGGCCGTGGCATTTCGGTTCGGACGGGTCGTCACCGCTGACGCGGGTGCAGCGCGTGGGCTATCCCGGCAAGCTGCTGGGCGAGGTGATCTCGGAAACCTATCAGACCGAGCTGGAAACCCTTGCGGTCTGGATGGAGAACCCCTCCGAGCGCGACATCCTTCTTGACCCGCGGGCGCGGGATCTGGGCTTTGCCTGGTATCAGGAAGAAGGTGGCAAGATCTGGTGGACGGCCGTCACCGGCGGCTGATCCGCAACGCGGCGCCGAATGCGGCCCGGCTGCCAGCCGGCCGCATGTCGATCCTGCCCTCCGGGCAGGGCCGGTCGGCGACGAAGACCGTCACGGATAGATGTAGATCAGCGTGCCTGGCTGGATCATCGAATAGACCAGTTCGACTTCCCGGTCGGTCAGCGCGATGCAGCCTGCCGTCCAGTCGCGCTGATACACCTTGTTGCGCGGCGCGCCGTGGATGAAGATGTCACCCCCCGGTGGCTTGCCCTTGGAACTGGCAAAGGCGCGGTCGGTATCATTGGGATAGCTGATCTTCAGTGACAGATGATAGTTCGACTGCGGGTTCTTCAAGGCGATGCGGTAGACACCTTCGGGTGTCTTGCCGTCGCCCTCGAACTGCTTGTGCCCCACCGGCGCAAAACCCAGGGCAATGTCGAATTCCCTCAGCACCTTGTCGTCGTGCAGCAGGTACATCTTGCGGTCTGACTTGTGCACCTCGACCCGCGTGACCTCGGGGCCGTGATATTTGCGAAATTTTCCGCCACAAGCCGCAAGGCCTGTGACCAGGAGAAGAATGAGAAGAAGCCTGACTGCCCGCATGTCCGTGATCGCCCGATATCCCGGTTCTTTGGCCGGTGATTTTCCCCTTGGAATACGCGAAAACCGCGCCGGAGGCCAGTCCCTGTTGCATCACCCTTCACGCAGTCGTTATCGGGGCCGGCTGAAGCGGGCGACAAGTTCGACATGGACCGACCAGCGGAACTGGTCGACGACCTGCACGCTGTCCAGCCGGTAGCCGCCTTCGACCAGGATGCGGGCATCGCGGGCGAAGGTAACGGGGTTGCAGGACACCATGGCGATCACCGGCACCTTTGCGGTGGCCAGCCGGGCAACCTGGGCCTCTGCTCCGGCGCGGGGCGGGTCGATCACCGCACCGGTGAACGGGGCAAGCTCGTCGATCTCCAGCGGGCGACGGTAAAGATCTCGGGTTTCAAGGGTCAGCCGGCGCAGCCCCGGCGTGGTGCGGGCGGCGCGGTCAAGCGCGGCGGTCATCGCGGCATCGCCCTCGACGGCATGAATCTCTGCCCGCCCGGCCAAGGGCAGCGCAAATGTACCGAGACCGCAGAAAAGATCGGCGATCCGCTTTTGTGGCCCGAGGGCGGTGTCGACGGCCGCAAGCAGTGCCAATTCGCCCTCGGTGGTGGCCTGCAGGAAGGCACCGGGCGGCAGCGCCACGCGGGCTGTACCGAAGGCCACCATCGGCTCGACCGACTGGGCCACGGGCTCGCCCTCCCAGGTCAGGCGGGCCAGCCCGTGCCGGTCGGCCAGGCGGGCAAGATCCATCTTCATCGTGGCATCTGCCGGCTTGCCGCCGCGTACCGTCACGTCGAGGCCGGTCGCCGTGCGGGTCACGGTCAGCGCCACCTCGGCGGTGCGCGATCCGCCCAGCACGACCAGGGCCTGAAGCGCGGGAAAGGCGGCCATCAGATCGGGGTGCAGAAGCCGGCAGTCCGGGATTGGCACCACCGTTTCGCCCCGCCGGGCGTGGAAGCCCAGAAGCACGCCGCCCTTCGTGCGCCGCCCCGCAAGCGTTGCCCGCCGGCGCGAGGATCGCGGCGAGGTCGCAACCTCTGCCGCGACGGGCGCGGCCAGCCCCTGCAGCGTCAGCGCCTGCACCACCACACCGCGCTTCCATTCGGCCACGAACGGATCTGCAGCATGCTGCAACTGGCAGCCGCCGCAGGTCCTGGCATGCGGACAGGGCGGCTTGACCCGGTCGGCGCTGGGCGTGACGATTCGCACCCCCTCCACCCTGTCGCCGACAGGATCGCCCTCCACGATCTCGCCCGGCAGGCAGCCCGGCACGAAGATCGGGCCGTCGGGCCCGATGGCTATTCCATCGCCATGATGGCCCAGCCGTTCGACCGTCAGGATCACTCTGCCGCCTCCGCCTCGTCATCGGTCACGATGAACCCGCCCGACTGCCGTTTCCAGTACCGGGCATAAAGCCCGTCCTCTTCCAGCAGCTCGTCATGCCGGCCCTGTTCGATGATGCGGCCCTGCTCCATCACGACGATCCGGTCCATCTGTGCGATGGTCGACAGCCGGTGCGCGATGGCCAGCACGGTCTTGCCCTCCATCACCCGGCCAAGCGCCTCCTGGATGCTGGCCTCCACCTCGCTGTCCAGCGCCGATGTCGCCTCATCAAGCACCAGGATCGGCGCGTCTTTCAGGAAGGCGCGCGCCAACGCGACGCGCTGGCGCTGGCCGCCCGACAATTTCACCCCGCGTTCGCCCAGAAAGGCGTCATAGCCCTTGCGGCCCTTCTCGTCCTGCATGTGGATGATGAAGTCATGCGCTTCGGCCGCCTTCGCGGCTGCGATCATCTCGTCCTCGGTCGCATCGGGCCGACCGTACAGGATGTTGTCGCGGGCCGAGCGGTTGAACATCGCCGTTTCCTGCGTGACCATGCCGATCTGCCGGCGCAGGGATTCCTGCGTGACCGTGCGGATGTCGATGCCGTCAACCGTGACGCGGCCGACTTCGGGATCGTAAAGCCGCAACAGCAGCGAAACCAGTGTCGACTTGCCCGCGCCGCTGGCGCCGACGATGCCGATCCGCTCTCCGGGGCGGATGAGCAGTTCCACATCATCCACCCCGCCGCGCCGCTTGCCATAGGCGAAGCTGACCGCCTCGAAGCCGACGGCCCCCTGCACCCGGTCCAGGGTGATTGCCGCTGTGCTGTCGGTCAGCCCGTGGGGCACGGCCAGGGTGTTCATCGCATCCTCGACCTCGCCGACCGAAGTATAGATGCCCATCAGCGTGAAGCTGACCCAGCCCGACATCTGCGCGATGCGGATTGCAATGGCGCCCGCGGTGGCGATCTCGCCCGCGGTGGCGGTGCCGCGCGTCCACATCAGCACGGTTCCTCCCACCAGCAACACCGGCAGCAGCCCGGCAAGCGTCATCAGCGAGAAACGGAACCAGGTGGAAATCTCGCCGAATTCCAGCGATTTGTCGCGAAAGACCTCCATCGCGTCCAGCGCCACGCGGTCTTCGTGGGCCGCATGGGCGAACAGCTTCACCGTCTTGATATTGGTGATGGTGTCGACCACCTGTCCCGAGACCATGGCCCGTGCGCCGGCCCGCGCCGCGGCGTTCACGCGGATCTTCGGCAGGAAGAACCGGATCAGCAGGACATAGGCTGTCAGCCAGACGGCCATCGCCACGGCCACCCGCCAGTCAACCGCCAGCAGGAACAGGGCGGAGCCCACCACCGAGGCCAGCGCGAAGGCCACGGTGTTGATCATCTCGGTCACGGTATCCGTGACGGCCCGCGCCGCCTGCATCTGCTTTTGCGAGATGCGGCCGGCAAAATCGTTGTCAAAGAAGGTGATCGGCTGGCCCAGCGTCCAGCGATGCAGGCGGCTGAGGACCAGCGGCAGCACGTTCGGCCCGATCACGATCGAGTTCGAGGCCGAAGACAGCCCGAAGGCCAGCGGCCGCAGCACCATGTAGAAGCCGAAAAAGGCCAGCGCGAGCCACAGGTGATCGGAAAAGAAGCTGCCCCGGTCCGCGCCCGTCACCGCATCGACGACCCAGCCCAGCATGGTGGCAGAGAAGACCTCGGTCACGCCGGCCAGCGCCGAGATCACCGCCGCTACCCAAAGCGCGGGCCAGCTTCCCGTCAGGCACCAGCGAAAAAACTGCCAGAGCGAACGTGGCGGCGGGCCTTCGGCCGGGCGAAAGGCATCGACGAAATTGCCAAGGGACTGCATCAGGTTCATTGCGCGTCCTTCTCCTCCTCCAACCCGATGAACCCGCCCGATTGCCGTGCCCAGAACCGACCGTAAAGTCCACCGCGGCTCAGAAGGGTCGCATGCGTGCCCTCCTCCACGATCCGCCCGTTGTCCAGCACCACGATCCGGTCCATCGCGGCGATGGTCGACAGCCGATGCGCGATGGCGATGACCGACTTGCCCTGCATCACACCGTAAAGCGCGTCCTGAATCGCCGCTTCCGCCTCGCTGTCAAGCGCCGAGGTCGCCTCGTCCAGGATCAGGATCGGTGCGTCCTTCAGGATCACCCGGGCCAGCGCCACCCGTTGCCGCTGCCCGCCCGAGAGCTTGACGCCCCGCTCGCCGACATGGGCATCATAGCCCCGTCGACCCTCCGGATCTTCCAGCGTCAGGATGAATTCATGTGCATCGGCACGGCGGGCGGCGGCGATCATTTCGTCTTCGCTGGCGTCGGGGCGGCCGTAAAGCAGATTATCGCGCACCGAGCGGTGCAGCAGCGAGGAATCCTGCTGCACCATGCCGATCTGCCGGCGCAGGCTGTCTTGCGTCACCTGCGCGATATCCTGCCCGTCGATCAGGATGCGTCCGCCATCGCAATCGTAGAACCGCAGCATCAGCTTCACCAGCGTGGACTTTCCCGCGCCGGAACGGCCGACGAGGCCGATCTTCTCGCCCGGTCGGATGGTCAGCGACACCTCGTGCAGCCCGCCAGAGCCGCGACCGTAGTGGTGGGAGACGCCTTGCACCTCGATCAGGCCCTGGCGGTAGTCGAGCGGCGGCGCCCCGGGGGCATCGGTCAGGCCGATGGGCTGGGCGATGGTCTCCATCCCCTCCTGCACCACGCCCAGTGCCTGCACCAGCGAGGAAAACGCCCACATGATCCAATAGGTCATGTTGTTCAGCCGCAGCACCAGCGCCGAGGTGGCGGCGACGGTCCCGACCGAGGCCGCACCCTGAATCCACAGCATCACCGCCCAGCCGATGACGGCCACGATCAGAAACCCGTTCAGCAGCGTCAGCAGCAGATCCATCCGGGTGATGATCCGCATCTCCTGCTTGAAGGTGGCGCGTGCCGTCTCGATGGCCTCTTTGGCATAGGCCAGTTCGCCCTGGTGATGGGCGAACAGCTTGACGGAATGGATGTTGGTATAGGCATCGACCACGCGCCCCGTCACCGCCGAACGGGCATCGGAACTGGCCTTGGCCGCCGGTCCGGCGTGGCGGATGGTCCAGCGAACCAATGCGAAATACAGCACAAGCCAGACCAGCAGCGGCAGCAGCAACCGTGGATCGGCTTCGGCCAGCATGATCCCGGCACCCACCACGGTGACAGAGGCAAAGGCCACGGCATCGAAGGTCTGGAACACGGCATCGCCGGCGGCCGGCGGTGTCTGCATGATGCGGTTGGCGATGCGGCCGGCGAAATCGCTTTCGAACCAGCCGACCGGCTGGCGGACCACATGGGCATGCGCACGCCAGCGGATCATCGTGCCGAAATTCGGCAGAATGGTATTGTGCAGCAGCGCAACATTGGCCACCAGGATCAGCGGCCGCAGGATCAGGATGGCCAGAGCGACCGCCAACACCTCGGCCCCGTGGCTGCGCAGAAACGCCCCGGGTCCGGTTGCGGCAAGCAGGTCGATGAGACGACCGAGATACCAGATCAGCGCCACATCCAGAAAAGCCGCCGCAACCGACAGGACGGCCGTGACGGCAAAGACCTTCCGGAACGGCTGCACATATTCGCGCAGGAACGGCCAGAGCCTTCGGGGTGGTGTGTCGGTCTGCTCGTAGGGACCATAAGGGTCCACGAGGCCTTCGAAAAATCGAAACATCTTTGCCCTCGGGATTGTCCTGAGCCTATAGCCGGTTTTGCCGGGAATGGGAATGTCAGGCCAGAAGCTGGGCCTTTGTCAGCCGCAACCCCGCGGCCAGCCAGCGGGCTTCGAGTTCTTTCAGCCGCGCGCCAAGTGCCGGGCCGGAAAGATCGGGCAAATCCGCGGCGCGGACCGGGAACCGGGCAGCGGCGCCCCGCAGCACCTCGGCCTGCCAGTCGTCGGGCGGCGGCATGCCCGACAGCGCCGCACGCGCCAGAATCACCGCAACCGCCCGGTCGATTCCCTGTCGCCAGCCCAATGCAGCGGCGCTCTGCGTGTCTCCGATCCCGGTGCGGATGGCCTCCAGATCGCTTGCCTCGGCCCGCGACAGGCGCAGGGCCGCTGCCGTGCCCTCACCGCCAAGAACCGCCAACCGTCGCAGCCAGCGCGGCGGCAGATCGCCCTCCAGATGCACCAGAACCGGCAGCGCGCGGGCATCGGCGCCGGGCAGGACATGGGCCAGAACCCCGGTTGCCGCCATGGCTGCAATGGCAGGCGCCGGATCGGGTGCGGACAGCAGCTTCTTCATCTCGGCGCCGATCCGTTCGCGCGACAATCCGTCGATCCCGTCGGCAAGGGCCGCGCAGGCCGCCAGCCCCTCCGCATCCGGGCCTTCGGCCGGGTCGCCATACCAGGCGGTAAAGCGAAAGAAGCGCAGGATACGCAGATAGTCTTCGCGGATACGATCCGGGGCGCTGCCGACAAAGCGCAGGCGGCGGGCCAGCGCATCGGGCAACCCGCCCAAGGGGTCGATCACCGTGCCGTCGGCGCAGGCATAAAGCGCATTCATGGTAAAGTCGCGTCGGGCGGCATCCTCCTCGATCCGGGTGGAGAAGGCTATGGCGGCGTGCCGGCCAAAGGTCTCCACATCGCGGCGGAATGTGGTGATCTCGAACGGCAGTCCGCCGGCGACAACCGTCACCGTGCCATGGGCAATTCCCGTCGGCACCGCCTTCAGTCCGGCCGCGCGCGCCAGCCCGATCACGGTTTCGGGCAGGGCATCGGTCGCGATGTCCACATCTGCCACCGGCGCGCCGATCAGCGCGTTGCGCACGCAGCCCCCCACCGGCAGAGCGCGGTGGCCGGGGGCCGCCAGCAGCGCGAGAACGTCCTGGGTCTCGGCCCGGGTCAACCAGTCGCCGGAAACCTTCATGCCCGCCCAGCCAGCCCGCGCAGGATGCGGGCCGTGGCGCCCCAGATGTAATAGGGTCCCCAGGGCACGGTATAGTAACGCCGCCACTGGCCGCGCCAGAGCCGCCGCTCGATCGCGAAATTTGCCGGGTCCAGCACATGGTCCAGCGGCACGTCGAACACTTCCTCCACCTCGCCGGCCTCGGGCACGGCGACAAAGGCGCCACGAAGCAGCCCAAGCACGGGTGTGACAGAAAAGCCCGTGACCGTTTCATGCGCGGGCAGCCGGCCCAGAACGGTGACACGATCGGGCTGAAGCCCGATTTCCTCGCGGGTTTCGCGCAGGGCGGCCGCTTCGGGGGTGGCGTCGGTTGCATCGACCTTGCCGCCCGGAAAGGCGACCTGTCCGGGATGATGCTTCAGCTCCGACGAGCGTTTGGTCAGGATCACCCGCGCTCCGCCGTCGCGCAGCCAGACCGGGATCAGCACCGCCGCAGGCCGCAGCTTGCGGCCCGGCGGCAGTACCACATCCGGGTTCAGGTCATAGTCCGAGGAGGCGCCCGCCGGACGGCTCAGCAGGTCCCGCAGGCGGGCCTCATCCGGCATCGCGGTCCGCATCCGTTCCCTCGAAGCCCAGTGTCTTCGGATCCATCACGTAATGCGCGCCGCAGAACTGGCAATCCGCCGTGACCTTGCCCTCGTCATTCGTCATATGCGCGATGTCCTTCTGGCTGTAGATCGACATCGTGTTGCGGACCTTCTCTTCCGAGCAGGAGCAGCCGAAGCGGACCGCCTGCGCATCGAAGACCCGCGGCTCTTCTTCGTGGAACAGCCGGACCAGCAGGTCGGTGGGCGAGACGCTGGGGCCGATCAGTTCCATCTCTTCGACGGTGTCGAGCAGGGCATTTGCCCGGTTCCAGTCCTCGGCCGCAACGCCCGACAGGATGTCGGCATGGGTCAGAAGCCCGCCCTCGCCGCTGCCGCCCTCGGCCGCGACACCGCCCGATGCCGGCATGTGCTGCAGCATGATCCCGCCGCCGCGCCAGTGCAGCGGCCGCCCCGGCTCTGCGCTTTCGCCAAAGGCCAGCGCAAAGCGGGTCGGAATCTGTTCCGACTGGGCGAAATAGGTCTCGGCACAGGCGGCAAGGCTGCCACCGGCGATGGGCGTGTAGCCCTGGTAGGGCAGGTTGCCCTGGCCCTGGTCCAGCATGACCGCGAAATACCCCTCGCCGATCAGGTCGAAGGGGTTCCCGGCCTCCTCCAGCCGTTCGGCATCGAAACTGGCATAGGCGCGCATCCGTGCCGGGCCGCCCTCTTCCTCGGGCGCGTAATAGTCGGTCGCGATGATCCGCGCCGCGCCCTTGCCGCGCACCTGGATCGAAACTTTCCAGCGCAGCTTGATGGACTGGCCGATCAGGGCGGTGATCAGCGCGGTCTCGGCCACCAGCGCCTCGATCTTCGAGGGATAGTTGTGCTGTTTCAGAACCCTGTCCAGCACGCCATCCAGCCGGACCACCCGGCCGCGGATGCCGCTGCGATCCAGTTGAAAGGGCAGGATGCTGTCGTCCCAGGCAAGGGCGGGGCCGGTTGTCATTCGGGGGTTTCCTTGTGGCGCCGGGTCTGGCAATCGGGCCTATATAGTCGGCGAACCGCCCCTAACCAAGAGGTGCCCATGATCCGGCGCTATGGCGAATCCCTCCGGCCCGGCCAGCGCTATCGCCGGCGCCCCGGCGTCTATGCTGTGCTCCTGCAGGGCGACAGCATCCTGGCGACCCATCAGGCCGAGCCGAGGCCGGAGTTCCAGCTTCCGGGCGGCGGCATCGACGCCGGCGAACAGCCGATTGCCGCATTGCACCGCGAAGTTTTCGAGGAAACCGGCTGGAAGATCGCGATCCGCCGCCGGATCGGCGCCTTTCGCCGCTTCACCTACATGCCGGAATATGATCTCTGGGCCGAGAAGCTGTGCACCGTCTATCTGGCGCGGCCGATCCTGCCGCTTGGTCCGCCGCGCGAGCCCGGCCATACCGCGGTTTGGCTGCCGGTTGGCGAGGCACTGGAGCTTTTGGGCAATGCCGGCGACCGGGCGATGCTGGCTCAGGTCGTGGGCGGGCCACGGTAGTCCAGCACAAGGACCGAGACGTCGTCGGGAAACTGGTCGGTTCCGGCGAAGGTTGCAAGTTCCCAGATCAAGGCTTCCAGCATCCGGTCGCTCGGCAGGTCGGCCAGCCCGGCCAGCAATGCCGCCGCACCATCGGCGCCCAGGTCGCCCTGGCGCCCCGGGCATTCGGTGATGCCGTCCGACATCAGCACCAGCCGGTCGCCCGGCGCAAGGGTGACAACCGCATCCTCGTATTCCGCGCCGGGGATCAGACCCACCGGCAGGCCGCCGACGCCGACCATGTCCACCACGCCCGAGGCGCGCAGGACGGCGGGATGGGGGTGGCCGGCCTGCGCCAGTCGGGCGACGCCCGAGGCCAGGTCGATTTCGGCATAGGCCATGGTAAAATATTGCTCGACCTGCACATCCTCGATCATCAGGCGGTTGAAGGCGGCCATCAACTGGGCCGGCGAGCGGGTGATCCGGCTGCCGTCGGGGCCGGGCAGAAAGGCAAGGTTCTGTTCCGGCGAGCTGCCCGAAAGATAGCCGGCAAGCCGCGCCGACATCATCGCCGAGGCGACGCCATGGCCCGAGACATCGACCGACCACACCGCGATGCGCCGCTCGTCGATGCGAAAGCTGCCGACCAGATCGCCGCCCACATGGCCCGACGCGCGGACCATCATCGCCACCTTTGCCGCGCCATAGTCGCGCAATCGGTCGCGCAACAGCGTCTGCTGCAGCTTGCGGGCCTCGACCAGATCGCGTTCAATCGAATCGTAGACGCGCTGCAGCGCACCCAGCGCCTGCGCCACCAGACGGTTCTTCTCGACCAGTTCCGCCTGCATCGAAAGAATGCGCATGCCCGCCCGGAGCCGCGCATTCAGTTCCTCGGAACTGACCGGCTTGGTTACAAAATCGTCGGCCCCCGCCTCCAACCCGCGGGCGATCTCGGACTTTTCCGATTTCGAGGTGAGCAGGATGAAATAGCAGTATCCCTCGCAGGATCCTTCGCGTGGCAGGGCGCGGAGGCGCTTGCAGAACTCGACGCCGGTCATCCCCTCCATCATCCAGTCCGACAGGATGATGTCGACCGGGACGGCAGCACAAAGCGCCAGCGCCTCCTCGGCCGAGGAGGATTCCCGCACATCATAGCCCCAGCGGCGAAGATAGACGGCCAGCAACCGCCGCTGCGCCCGGCTGTCGTCGACAACCAGAACGCGCGGCGGTTCCGACCGCCAGTCGGAAACTTCGGTTTGCAAGAGACTGGTCTCACCCGGCACGACAACCATCCAAACTGGTCCGGGCGAGACTGCCGGCAACGGGTTAACGGTGAGTGAAATCTAAAATTCGTTGTTTTGCACCGTGGTACCGTTACCGATTGTTAAGACCGGCAGATCAGGATCTCTCTCGAAATGAAACCGGAACTGCGGCCGGAGGGTGGCATGATCGACTGGACCAGGCTGAGCGAGTTGCGCCGCGAAATCGGTGACGAGGATCTGGCAGAGGTTGCCGCCTGCTTCTTGGAAGAGGCGGACGAGGTCGTGGCCCGGCTCGACCGATGCGGCTCGCCGCCGGATCTGGCGGCGCAACTGCATTTTCTGAAGGGCAGCGCGCTGAACCTGGGGTTGGTGGATTTTGCCCGGCTTTGCCAGGAGGGGGAGCAACGCCTTTCCGCCGGAAATTTCGGTATGCAGGAGCTGCCGCGGCTGGTTGCGGTCTATGAGGCGTCGAAATCCGCATTCCGCGGGGCCCTTGCTCGGGGCAATGCGGCATAGCCGGGAATTTTCCCGGGTTTCCCCAGTTCCCCGATTTCCCAGGCGGTTCGAATGGGGGGTAAAGCCCTTGGGGAGCGCAGCAGGCAGATCCATTCCGCCAGCAGTGGCTGTCCCGGCCCCAGCCTTGGGCCGCCCGATGAATACGCGCGTTCAGCGCCGGTCCAATGTGCAGCAGCCCTGCCAGATCCGGTTGCGGCCGTTTCTGTAATCCTTGTCGAAGATCAGCGCCGTCAGGCCGAAGCGCCGGTCGGACATGCCGTCGCTGCAACTGCCGCGGGTGACGATCAGCGAAAGCCCGTGGCCCCGCACCGGATCTTCGGCCAGCGCGAACCAGCCTTCCGGCGCTGCCTCCGTCACCGGCAGGGCAAGGACCACTCCCTGCTCCTCCGGGGTCGACCAGGTGCCGCCGAAGCCGGCAATCTCCATGGTCCAGAACGGCTCGGTCCCGGTGCAACGCATCGGACGCAGCAGGCTGGCCGGATCCTGGGGCATGGTTTGCAGGAAGCGACGCGCGACCCAACCCGATCCTTCGGGCAGGGGGACCAGAGCCCATTTTCCGTTGCCCGAGACCTCCAGCACCTCGATGCCTTCGGTTCCGGGCGCGATCGTCGCCAGGATCGCTGCGCTGGCCGAAGGTTCGGCCCTGACGTTCAGCACGTCATCCGCAGCCACGCCGGTCACGCGGGCAAGCCCGGGAAAGACCTCCGCCCCTGCCGGGGCAGCCAGCAGCACCAGCGAGAGAAGACAGGCCCGGATCACCGTTTCCCCCAACTGAGCGAGGCGTATTTGCGGGTGAAGAACTGCCCCATCAGCCCGATCAGAATGCAGATCAGCGCCGCATAGATCGGATAGTCGAGCGAGGTGTATCGCGGGTGATAGTTCAGGAACATGTAGCCGCGGCCCTGATCGATGGTGTGATAAAGCGGATTCCAGTCGAATTTCGAGCGGATGCTGGCGCTGGCGCTGTTGGCCGCGAACATCTTGCCCGAGGCGATCATGTTCGCCCGAGCATAGACCATGGCAAGGATGCCGATCATTTCGGGGTTCCAGGGTTTTGCGGCATAGAAGATCAGCCCGATCGCCGCGCCGGAAAACCAGGCCAGCAGATAGACGCCGACAAGCCCGATGGGATCGTGGATCGTGATCGGCGTGATCAGCGCGTGGTAGAGAAACATGATGACCACGGCCGCCAGCGTCTGCTGGTACAGCGCCGACAGCGCGGCCGCCGTGACCGCGACCACCGGGTTCATCGGCGCATGCATCATCATGGGCGAGGTCGGGCCGTCTGCGCCGGAAACCGCGCCTAGCGCCTTGGTATGGGTCAGGAACATGAAGACGCCCGACATCACGAACAGGATGAAATCACCGCGGATCGCCACCCGCCGCATGCCGAGGATGTGGAACATCACGACGAAGATCGCCAGCACGATGCCGGCGTTGATCACGCTCATCACCAGGCCGAAGATGGCATTGCCGTGCGATTTTCGCAGGTTGCGGATCGTGGCATGATAAATCAGTTCGAGAAGCTCGAACCCGGTTGCGATATGCGACGGCTTGCTCGCCTGTGGACGAAACATCCGGTCCGTTCCCGATCCTGTGTCACCTGTCCCGGTGCGGGGCAGGGCGGCTTGCGCTTCCCTCTTCCGCAAAGGATAAGGGCTCTGATCGCGCAAGGAAACAGGCGCAATATGTCGATTTCAAGGAGGGGCGCATGGATTTCGAGCGTATGGGAACCATCTTCCGCAGGCTCGCGCTGGAGGCCGGGGCGCAAATCCTGAAGGTTTATGAAAGCCCGGATTTCGAAGTGAAGGCCAAATCCGACGCCAGCCCCGTCACCGAGGCCGACGAGACGGCAGATGCGCTGATTTCGGCCGGGCTGCGCGTGGCCTTCCCCGATCAGGTGCTGATCACCGAGGAACAGGCGGCCAGCCACGCGCAGATCGCCAGCACCTTCCTGATCGTCGACCCGCTTGACGGCACGAAGGAATTTATCCAGCGCCGCGGCGATTTCACGGTGAACATCGCCTATGTGGAAAACGGCGTGCCGCTGCGGGGCGTGGTCTATGCGCCGGCGAAGGGCCGGCTGTTCTACACGCTTCCCGACGGTCGCGCCGTCGAGGAGGCCGGGCCGTTCGACCTTGACCTGCCCGGCCCGGTGACGGCGCTTTCGGTCTCGACGCCGAACAACGACGCATTGATGGTCGTTGCGTCGAAATCGCACCGTGATGCAGCAACCGATGCCTTCATTGCCCGCTATCGCGTGAAAGATGCGAAAAGTGCCGGATCCAGCCTGAAATTCTGTCTTGTCGCCACCGGCGAGGCCGACCTTTATCCGCGCATCGGTCGCACGATGGAGTGGGATACTGCCGCCGGCGACGCGGTGCTGCGGGGCGCAGGGGGCAAGGTGGTGCGGGTCGATGACCATAGCCCGCTGGCCTATGGTAAATCTGGCTGGGAAAATCCGCATTTCATTGCCTATGCGCCCGGTGTCGTGCTGAAATAGCCTGGCGCCGGCAATCTGTCGCGCATCGGGACCGCGCTGGCGGCAGCTTTTGCGTGACGGGGGATGACGACCCGGGAATTATGGCGTAGCGGGCCAGAAACCGCCCGGAAACCGGCGCAATGGATGTTTACCAATTCGGTTGCAGGATAGCTGGCCGGGTGCCGGCATGACCACAGACGAGCAGGACCATGAAACCCAGAAAAGTAACGAAGGCTGTTTTTCCGGTTGCAGGCCTGGGGACCCGGTTTCTCCCGGCGACCAAGTCGATTCCGAAAGAGATCATGACGTTGGTCGACCGCCCACTGATCCAATACGCCATCGACGAGGCGCGGGCGGCCGGAATCAAGGAGTTTATTTTTGTCACCAGCCGCGGGAAATCCGCGCTGGAGGATTATTTCGATCACGCGCCCGAGTTGGAAAGCGAGTTGCGCAGGAAGAACAAGACCGATCTTCTTGAAGTTCTGAAAGACACCAACATGGATTCGGGCGCCATCGCCTATGTGCGGCAGAACCGACCGCTGGGCCTTGGTCATGCCGTCTGGTGCGCCCGCCGCCTGATCGGCGACGAACCTTTCGCCGTGCTGCTGCCCGACGACGTGATCGCGGCGGAAAAGCCCTGCCTGCAGCAGATGGTTGAGGCCTATGACCGGACGGGCGGCTGCATGGTGGCCGCGATGGAGGTGCCCCCGCCCAAGGCCAGCGCCTATGGTGTGCTGGACATTGCCGAAGACCACGGCAACATCGTGCGTGCCAGGGGCATGGTGGAAAAGCCCAAGGCCGAAGATGCGCCGTCGAACCTGGCGGTGATCGGGCGCTACATCCTGTCTCCCAAGGTTCTGACGAACCTGAACCGCCTGAAACAGGGCGCCGGCGGCGAAATCCAGTTGACCGATGCCATCGCGGAAGAGGCCGAGCCCGATGGCGAAGGTGTCTATGGTTTCCGCTTTCGCGGCCTGCGCTACGACTGCGGGTCGAAGGCGGGGTTCCTGCAGGCGACCGTGGCCTTCGGCCTGTCACGGCCCGATCTGCGGGACGAGTTCGGCACCTATCTGCACGAGATGATGGCGCAGCAGAAAGCTGCGCAATAGACCGATGGGCCTCCGCGAACCTCTTGCGGGCGCCCCTTCTCCTCCCGCCTCGCGCTGGGCGATCGGCGAGATGCCGGCCAATGCGCGCGCCACGCTCTGGCAGTCGTTTCGCCTGCGTCACCGTCGCCGTGCGCTGATTGCCCGCGCCATTCGCAAGCGGCGCGAGTTGCAGGTGCTGACCGATCGCACCCGCGGCCTGAGCCGCGATGCCATCCTCTGCATTGTCGTCGTCCGGAACGAGGCGGTGCGCCTGCCGCAGTTTCTGGACCATCACCGGCGACTGGGCGTCGATCATTTCCTGATCGTCGACAACGCCAGCACCGACGGCACCGCCGGCCTGCTGGAGGGCGCGGCCGATGTCTCGCTGTGGCAGACTGCGGCCAGCTACAAGAAATCGCGGTTCGGGCTGGACTGGCAGAACTGGCTTCTGCTGCGGCATGGTCACGGGCGGTGGTGCCTGACGCTCGATGCCGACGAATTGCTGGTCTATCCGCATTGGGAAACCCGCACGCTGCCGGCGCTGACCGACTGGCTGGACGGGCAGGGGATCGCCGCCTTTCCGGCGCTGATGCTGGATCTCTATCCCGAAGGCCGGCTGTCGGCGCAGGAATATCGTCCGGGTGGCGATCCGCTGCAGATCCTGCGCTGGTTCGATCCGGGAAACTACATCGTTCAGGTTCAGCCCCGGATGCACAACCTATGGATTCAGGGCGGGGTCCGCAGCCGCGCCTTCTTTGCCGAAGACCCCCGCCGCGGGCCGACGCTGAACAAGATCCCGCTGGTGAAATGGCACTGGCGCTATGCCTATGTGAATTCGACCCATTCGATCCTGCCGGAGCGGCTGAATGCGGTGTTCGACGAGGACGGTGGCGAACGGATTTCGGGCGTGCTGCTGCATACCAAGTTCCTGCACACCATCGTCGGCAAGTCGGCGGAAGAGAAGGTGCGGCGCCAGCATTTCGGCGATCCCGACAGGTTCGGCGCCTATTACGACGGGCTGATTGCCGACCCGGTGCTGCATTGCGCCGCCTCGCGCCGGCTGACCGGCTGGCGCCAGCTTGAGGCGCTGGGGCTGATGTCGCGGGGCGGTTGGGTCTAGGGGTGATTGTTTACAGATGGCTGGAATATATGTAGAAATTGACGAAATGAATGAAATCCGGGAAACAATCTCGGAAAGACGGGCAGTCAGTCGCGGCAGAACGGGTCGGGTGGGAACGCTTTCTCAACTCTTCACCTGTCTGGTGCATTGCGATCCTGTCGGCCGGACCGGGGTGTCGTTGTGGGTATGATCGGCTCATATCGTTTGCGCTGGCGCCGCAAGCGTCTGCTTGCCCGCGCTCTGTGGCGCAGCCGCGATCTGCGGGCGGTCTCGGTCCGCGCCGATGGGTTGTCGGGCGATCCGGTGCTTCTTTTCGCCACGCTGCGCAACGAGCGCATCCGCCTGCCCTATTTCCTGCAGTACTACCGCGAACTTGGCGTCGACCACTTCCTGATCGTCGACAACGGCAGCGACGACGGCAGCCGCGAATATCTGGCGGCGCAATCCGACGTCTCGGTCTGGACCACGGGGGCCGCCTATCGCGGCAGCCGCTTCGGCATGGATTGGATCATGGCGCTGCTGCGCCGCTACGGGCATGGCCGCTGGTGCCTGACCGTCGATGTCGACGAATTCCTGATCTATCCGTTCTGCGAAACCCGCCCGCTGCGGGCCCTGACGGATTGGCTGGATGCCAGCGGATTGCGCAGCTTTTCGGCCATGCTTCTGGACATGTACCCCAAGGGGCCGATGCAGGAGCGGCCCTATCGCGAGGGGCAGAATCCGTTCGAGATCGCGCAATGGTTCGACAGCGGCAATTACACGGTCAGCCGCAACTGGGGCTATGGCAACCTCTGGATCCAGGGCGGCCCCCGGATGCGGCGCTTCTTTGCCCGCAACCCCAGGGCGGCGCCTGCCCTGAACAAGATCCCGCTGGTGCGCTGGGACAGAAGCTATGCCTATGTCAGTTCGACCCACATGATGCTGCCGCGCGGGCTGAACCGCGTGTATGAGACGGACGGCGGTGAAAAGGCCAGCGGCTGCCTGCTGCACGCCAAGTTTCTTGATACTTTCGCGGTGAAGGCGGCCGAGGAAATGGCGCGCGGTCAACATTATGCCCAAAGTCGCGAATATATCGCCTATCAGAAGGGCCTGCAGGAGCAGCCGGATTTCTGGTGCGGCTGGAGCGAGAAATACATCAACTGGCGCCAGCTTGAAATCCTGGGGCTGATGTCGAAGGGAAACTGGGCGTGACTCTGGGCTTCGTCATGCTGTGCCACACCGCGCTGGACCGCGCGGCGCAGATTGCCCGCCACTGGGCCGAGGCCGGCTGCCCGGTGGTGATCCATGTCGACCGCCGCACGCCGGATGCGCAGGTCGCCACGATGCAGGCGGCGCTGGCCGATCTGCGCGACATCCGCTTTACCCCGCGCCATGCCTGCGAATGGGGCACCTGGGGCATCGTTGCCGCAACACAGAAGGCCGCGCAGATCCTGCTGGCAGATTTTCCGGCGGTGCGGCACGTCTTCCTCGCCTCGGGATCCTGCCTGCCGCTGCGCCCGGTCGACGAGTTGCGGGCCTATCTCGACGCTCGCCCGCGCACCGATTTCATCGAAAGCGTGACCACGGCCGATGTGGGCTGGACCGTGGGCGGCCTCAGTGCCGAACGCTTCACCCTGCGCTTCCCGTTCAGCTGGCGCAAGCGCCGCGGGGTGTTCGACGCCTATGTCGCCTTGCAACGCCGGCTGCGCATTCGCCGGCGCCTGCCGAAGGGGCTGGTGCCGCATCTGGGCAGCCAGTGGTGGTGCCTGACACGACAGACGCTTTCGGCCATCCTCGATGCCCCCGACCGCGCCCGGATTGACCGCTATTTTCGCCGGGTCTGGATCCCCGACGAAAGCTATTTCCAGTCGCTTGCCCGCCGCTATGCGGTTGAGATCGAAAGCCGCTCGCTGACGCTGTCGAAGTTCGATCACCAGGGCAAGCCGCATGTCTTCTATGATGATCACCTGCAGCTTCTGCGCCGGTCCGACTGTTTTGTCGCGCGCAAGATCTGGCCGCGGGCAAACCGGCTGTACCAGGCCTTTCTTGCGGCGGATGCGGCCAGCCAGCCCCGTGCCGAGCCAAACCCGGGAAAGATCGACCGGCTGTTCTCCAAGGCGACCGAGCGGCGGATTACCGGCCGTGCCGGACTTTACATGCAGTCGCGCTTTCCGCGTGCCGGGGTAGAGCAGGGCCTGACCGCCGCCCCCTATTCGGTGTTCGAGGGCTTTGCCGATGTGTTCGAAGGGTTCGAGACCTGGCTGTCGAAGGTGGCCGGAATCCGGGCGCATGGCCATCTGTTCGCGCCGCTGCGTGCCGAATTTTCCGGCGGGGCCGAGATCTACAACGGCTGCCTGTCCGACAGCGCCAAGCTGCGCGACTACAACCCGCGCAGTTTCCTGACCAGCCTGATCTGGAACACCCGGGGCGAACGGCAGTGCTTTCAGTTCGGCCCCGACGATGCCCAGGCGATCGGCCCCTTCCTTGCTGCCGATCCCAATGCGCAAATCTCGGTCATAACGGGCGCCTTTGCCGTGCCGCTCTACCTGTCAAACCTGAACTTCGGCATCCTACGGGCCGAGGCCGCGCGTTTGCAGCGGATCGAGGGCGAATTTGTCACCGCCCTGCGCCAGCCCGCGGTCAAGGCCCGGGTGCGGATCTGGACGCTGGCCGAGTTCATCGAAAACCCGATGGAGCCGTTGCAGGCCATCGTCGACGAGATTGGTCCCCGCGCCTCTCGCCGCCTGACCGAAGTGCCGCGTCTGGCCGATCTGTCGGGCTTCGGGCAGTTCCTGCAGAACCTGCGAAACCAGGGGATGCAGCCGGTGCTGATGGGCGATTTTCCCGTGGGCGGTGCGCCGTCCACCCCCGGCAACCGCCGTGCGCGGCCCTATCTGGTGAAATAAGTGGCGCCGAGATTCACTTCCTTCGTGATGTTCGCCGAAATGCGGACCGGATCGAACTTTCTGGAGGCCAATCTGAACGCCCTGCCCGGCGTCTGCTGCCTGGGCGAGATGTTCAACCCGAACTTCATCGGCAAGAAGGACCAGGATGCGATGTTCGGCGTCGATCTTGCCCTGCGCGAGGCCGATCCGCTTCTCCTGTTGCGCCGGCTGCGCGAGGTGACGCCGGGCCTGGCGGGCTTTCGCTATTTCCACGACCACGACCCGCGGATTCTGCCCGTGCTGCTGGACGATCCGGCCTGCGCCAAGATCGTGCTGACGCGCAACCCGCTGGAAAGCTACGTCAGCTGGAAGATCGCCCAGGCCACCGGCCAGTGGAAACTGACCAATCCGAAGAATCTGAAGACCGGCCGCGGCCGGTTCGACCCGGCCGAGTTCGAAGCCCATGTCGAAACGTTGCAGGCCTTCCAGATCGCGCTGGTGCATGGGCTGCAGGTGCGTGGACAGACTGCCTTCTACATCGATTACGAGGATATCCAGGATCTCGACGTGCTGAACGGACTGGCCGTGTACCTGCGCCA
>JACSRN010000188.1 GCA_014879735.1 Paracoccaceae bacterium | reverse complement strand
GCTGATCGTGGACCTGATCTACGAAGGCGGCATCGCCAACATGAACTACTCGATCTCGAACACCGCCGAATACGGCGAATATGTCAGCGGCCCGCGCGTCCTGCCCTATGACGAGACCAAGGCGCGGATGAAGGCCATCCTGACCGACATCCAGAACGGCACCTTCGTGTCGAACTTCATGCAGGAAAACGCCGTCGGCCAGCCCTTCTTCAAGGCCACCCGCCGCATCAATGACGAACACCAGATCGAACAGGTCGGCGCCAAGCTGCGCGCCATGATGCCCTGGATTTCCAAGGGCAAGATGGTCGACAAGGCCCGCAACTGAGTCCGGAGCCAGCCGGAAAAAGGGGGCCGGAAGGGAAACCTTTCGGCCCCCGCTTCCTTCGTCGACCCTTGCGTCGGCGCCCGCTTTGCGGCACGCCCGGCAGATGACCGACCATCCCGTCTTCCTTGGCGTCGAGCGTTCGCTTTCCGGCCTGCGCTGGACCGGGCCGTCGCCGCAGACCGAGCGTCTGGCCGAGGCCATGGCCCAGGACACCCGCCTGCCGCTGCCGTTGTGCCGCATCCTCGCCGGCCGCGGCATTTCCCCCGCCGAGGCTGCCGCCTACCTGCAGCCGCAACTGCGCGACCTGCTGCCCGATCCGCGGCGGCTGCGGGACATGGAAAAGGCCGCGGCCCGGTTTGTGGCGGCGCTGAAGGCTCGCGAACCGATCGCCATTTTCGCCGATTACGATGTGGACGGCGGGTCATCCGCCGCGCTGCTGCTGGTCTGGCTGCGCGCGATGGGGCATTCGGCCACGCTCTATATCCCTGATCGCATCGACGAGGGCTACGGCCCGAACACCCCCGCCATGCAGCGGCTGGCGGCGAACCACCGGCTGATCCTCTGCGTCGACTGCGGGACACTCAGCCATGAGCCGATCGCGGCGGCGGCGCCGGCCGATGTGGTGATCCTCGATCATCATCTTGCGCTGGAGACCCTGCCCGCCGCCCATGCCGTGGTGAACCCCAACCGCCAGGACGAGGATGGCAGCCTGTCCCAGCTTTGCGCCGCCTCTGTGGTGTTCCTGATGCTGGTCGAGGCGAACCGCCAGTTGCGGGCCGACGGCATGACCGGGCCGGATCTGCTGGCGCTGCTTGACCTGGTGGCGCTGGCGACGGTCGCCGATGTGGCGCCGCTGACCGGGGTGAACCGCGCCTTCGTGCGGCAGGGGCTGAAGGTCATGGCCAGGCGCGAACGCCCGGGGCTGCGCGCCTTGTCGGATGTCGCGCGGATGGACACCGCCCCCACGGCCCATGCGCTGGGCTTTCTTCTTGGCCCGCGGGTCAATGCCGGCGGCCGGATCGGCCAGGCCGATCTTGGCGCCCGCCTGCTGGCCACCGCCAATCCGGCCGAAGCTGAGGCGCTTGCCCGCCATCTTGACCTGCTGAACGACGAGCGGCGCGCGATCACCGAGCGGGTGCGCGAGGAGGCGCTTGCCCAGGCCGGGATACGCGGTACCGACGGCGCCCTGGTCTGGGCCGCGGCCGAGGGTTGGCACCCCGGCGTGGTCGGCATCGTCGCCGCAAGGATGAAGGAGGCGACCCAGCGCCCGGCCGTGGTGATCGGCTTCGAAGGCGGCATCGGCAAGGGTTCGGGCCGCTCTGTTCCCGGGGTCGATCTTGGCGCCGCCGTGCAGCGCCTGGCGGCCGAGGGGTTGCTGATCAAGGGTGGCGGGCACCGGATGGCGGCGGGCCTGACCGTCGCGCGCGACCGGCTGGAGCCGGCAATGGCCCGGCTTGCCGAACTTCTGGCCCGCCAGGGTGCGGATCTCGGCGGCCCGCGCGACCTGCTCGTCGACAGTCTGATCCTGCCCGAGGCCGCCACCCCCGCGCTGGTCGAGAAGATCGAGGAGGCCGGCCCCTTCGGCGCCGCCGCCCCAGCCCCGAGATTCGCCATTCCCGCCGTGCCGATCAGCGCCCGGCGCGTCGGCGAACGGCATCTGCGGCTGACCGCGCGCACTGCAGGCGGCAGCAGCCTGGAGGCCATCGCCTTCGGCGCCTTCGATGGCCCTCTCGGCCCGGCCCTCGAGGCCCCCGGCCATCGGCTCTTTCACCTCGCGGGGCGGCTGGAATTGAACAGCTGGGGCGGCCGCACCCGCGTCCAGCTCCGCCTCGACGACGCGGCCGAAGCCTGATGCCCCCGCCGTGACGAAATCCTGTTTTTCCCCCTTGCGCATCGCGCAACGCCCGCATAAACACCCCGTCACCGACAGCGTGGCCCGTTCGTCTATCGGTTAGGACACCAGGTTTTCAACCTGGGAAGAGGGGTTCGACTCCCCTACGGGCTGCCACTTCCCTCCGTAAATTATTGATTTTACAGGGAATTTCTAAGACTCCAAATCTCCACCTAAGCATTGCCTATAGTTCGCGATGGCGCAGCTTGGAGCGTCGAAGGCTTGGGTACGATCACGCATTCGTGAATAAGTCAGCCTGTTGAAACTCCGGTCGCTGGACTTGCTTCGCGGGCAACGGTTAATCTTCGTTAAATTTATTGGGGAATCATACGATGAAAAGCACAATCATAGGTTTTGTGGGCGCTTTGCTGATTGCGGGTTGTGCAACGGCGCCAAGCCAAAGCGGTTCTTCGCAATTGCAAGGGCTTAGTTCAATGGCACTTTGGACAAAGCAAGCGACGACAAGTTCGCCGCTTGAACTTGCAATGGTCGAAGCTGAACTGGGCTCACGCGGCGAAACCTCATTTGGAACATGGTATTTGGGCCAGAAAACCGCTTCTGCTTTTGGGAACAAGCTATACCAAAGAACCGCCGCAAGCAGCACGAAGTCGGACCTAAAAAATTGTAGCGATTTTAGTTCTGGTGCCGAAGCGCAAAAATACTTTCTTGCATCGGGCGGTCCGGTATCCGACCCGAACGGTCTTGACGGCGACGGCGACGGACTTGCCTGCGATTGGGGCCGTCAAATTACGAAAGCCAAGAAACGCTTTGCAAGTAAGCCCAAGGCGACGCCAAGAGCGACTTCGACCTATCGTTCGTCAGGCCATTGCTACGTTGGCCCAAGGGGCGGGCGCTACACAATCACGTCAGGCGGCAAAAAGAACTACGGCAGCTGCTAGTGAAAAAGACCCCCAAACCTTGCGGCAACGAGGGTCTAGTCACGCTTCCGGATTTCCGGTCGGAAACTATCCGGTGAAGGCGGCTGCGGGGATGCCCACAAGGGGCGCGTCGGGGTCGATACCCGCAGCGGTGCAGGCCTGGCGCATG
>JACSRN010000030.1 GCA_014879735.1 Paracoccaceae bacterium | reverse complement strand
GCCTGGCTGCAACCCTCGCTGGCCACCGGCTGGATCGCGCCGCTGGTTGCGCTGGGGCATCTGCCGCAGACCCGCAGCGCGGATTCGATCCTGCTGACGCTGAAGAATTGCATCAAGGCCAAGGGTGCGGCCTGCGATGTCAGGCCGCTGCCGGCCGGCAATAGCTCGGGCGCACTTGCCGCCGCCGGGCCAGCCGATGTGCCCGGGCCTGTTCCCGCGCCTGTCCCGGCGCAACCTGCCGGTTCCCCGGACGACGGCACGCCGGTCTTCGAACCCGCCCCGGGCGATGATGGCGGCACCCCGGCCGAGCCGGTGCCCGCAGCGCCCGCCCCCGCGCCCCCGGCACTGGGAGCAGAGCCTGCACCCGTGCGCCCGGACCAGCCGGCCGAACCCGCCGCTGCCACGCCCTGACCGGGCGGGGACAGGGCGAGAGGCGCGCGCCACCGGACGGGTGGCTCGGCCGGACGGGGCGTGGCAGCGGTGGGTTCGGCCGGATGAGGCTCAGCCGGGAGAGGCTCAGCCGGACTGGGACCCCGCAGGACGCGCGCGCGTTCAGTCGGATCAGTCGGAATCGTCGAGACTGACCACGGTCAGGATCAGCAGGCTGAGCACGACATGCGACAGAATCGGCAGCACCGCCCAGTAGATCAGCCAGACCGACGGTCGCGCGGTATAGATCACCGCCTCGTTCAGGACCAAAAAACCAAGGTTGTAGAGCACCATAGCCCGCGTCAGCGTCGGCAGCACCCGCCGCATCGCGGGCCAGGGCCAGAACCGCGCCGCCATATCGGTCCGGTTCGCCAGCATGTCCGAGACAAACATCGAGCCGAGAATGATGTAATAGGCGCTCTGGCTGCGCTGGCACCAGAGCGGATCGCCCACCGTGGCCAGCAGCAGCAGCGGCCCCATGGCAACCAGCACCGCCGTCGCCGCCGTCTCGCGCCGGGCGAAACGGTGCAACAGCATGCGCAGCATGCCGGAAAAGCGCAGTGCCACGCGCAACGCCAGCCCCATCAGGAAGGCCGTGACAAAGGCAGCCCCCTCCTCCCCCGAGCCAAGTGCGACCGAGAGGAACGGGTAGATGATCAGGACCACCGCACCGGGCAGCAGCACCCGAAGCGGAAAGGGCGGGATTTCCCGCACGAGGGCAACGAAGAACAGAAGCGACTCGAACGTCTGGCGCAGCATGAGACGGTCCACCGTTAACACACAGGCCCGGTTTGCGCCCGGAATGCGGCACTGATCGGGCCAATCCGCGCCGGATGCGCGGCAATTGCCGCGGTGGGGCTTCAGTTCTTGTCGGCGTCGTCCTTGCCCGGCTCGATCATGTAGCGGTTAAGTGCACCGATCTGCAGCATCAGGAACAGAAACAGCGCCAGCGGAAAGGCAAAGGTTTCGAGCTTGACCCAAAGCTCGGTCGACTGGGTGCGCCAGATCACCTCGTTTGCCACCGCCAGCACCGCGAAACCCAGCGTCAGGCGGCGGGTCAGGATCATCCAGCCCTCGGTCTGCATCGGCAGGGCCGGGCCGAGAATCCATTGCAGATAGCTCTTGCCGCGCAGCAGCCCGATGCCCAGAAGCACCGCAAAGGTGCCATAGACGATGGTGGTCTTCATCTTGAAGAAGCGCTCGTCGTTGAACCAGGCGGTCAGCCCGCCGAAGAAGATCACCACCACGCCGGTGAAGATCTGCATTCGCGACAATTCGCCCGACAGCGCCCAGAGCGCGGCGATCGAGACCAGCAGGATCGGCACGAAGATCAGCGCGGCCACGATGAAGCCGGAATAATCGGTGCCCCAGATATGGAAGGTCCGGTCCTTGATCAGCATGTAGATCGCGAAGAACACGAGCGTCGGACCCAGTTCCAGCGCCTGTTTCGCCAGCGGGTTGATCTTGCGGTTGGCCATCTGTCTCTCCTGCCCCCGTCCGGGGCCTTCCTTGTCGCCCGAAGGCGGCCGGGGATCAAGCCCGCGCCCCGCGTCCGCGCCCGGACCTGCCGGTCCGCGGGGCTGCAGCGCCCGCCGCGCACAAGGGCGCCGCGCCCCGGCATAGCCGCCGCCGGTGCCGCGCGGCGAACCCGCAGCGCCAAAAGGGCCGCGACGACGCTTCGCGCCGGTCCGGGGGCAACGGCCGCCTGTCACATCCGGCCGGCGGTGCAGGGCAGACCCGGTCTTTCCGCACCATGGCGAGGGGGTCACGGCGAATTTCGGCCGCGTCACGGGCCGGCCCTGCCCCTTCGGTCGTGCCGCGCAGGCCCGGCAGATACTGCAGGCCCGGTCTTTCCACACCATGGCAAGGGGGGCACGGCCGATTTCGCCCGCACCAAGGGCCGCGCCCTGCCCCTTCGCCGGCCTCCTCGGCGGTGCCGCAACCGGCCCGGCAGACACCTCCGCAGGCCGGGGCCGGCGACCGGAAAGAAAAAGCAGGACAAACCCGACTGCAGCCCGGCGGACACCTCCGCAGGCCGGGGCCGGCGACATCCGCCTTCACCTCAGGCGTCGACCCCGACCAGCGCGCGGGCGAATTCCTCGGGATCGAAGGGGGCCAGATCGTCGATCTGCTCGCCCAGGCCGATGGCATGGATCGGCAGGCCGAAACGGTCGGCCAAGGCGACCAGAACGCCGCCCTTGGCCGTCCCGTCAAGCTTGGTCATCACCAGGCCCGAGACATCGGCGATCTTGCGGAAGATATCCACCTGCAGGACCGCATTCTGTCCGGTCGTCGCATCGAGAACCAGCAGCGTGTTATGCGGCGCCGTGGGGTCGACCTTGCGCAGGACGCGAACGATCTTGGCCAGTTCCTCCATCAGGTCGGCGCGGTTCTGCAGCCGGCCCGCGGTGTCGATCATCAGCAGATCCGCACCCTCGGCCCGCGCCTTGGTCAGCGCGTCGAAGGCCAGGCTTGCGGGGTCGCTGCCCTCGGGTGCGGTCAGGACCGGCACGCCGGCGCGTTCGCCCCAGATTTTCAACTGGTCGACGGCGGCGGCCCGGAAGGTGTCGCCCGCGGCGATCACCACCTTCTTGCCGGCGGCGCGGAACTGGCTGGCCAGCTTGCCGATGGTGGTGGTCTTGCCCGAGCCGTTCACGCCCACCACCAGAACGACCTGCGGCTTCGTGGGGTAGAGCGGCAAGGGTCGGGCGACGGGCGTCATGATGCGGGCGACCTCGGCGGCAAGCGCCTGTTTCAGCTCGCGGGTGGAAACCTTGCGACCGAACCGGCCCTCGGCGATGTTGGCGGTGATCCGGGTTGCAGTCTCCACGCCCAGATCGGCCTGGATCAGCAGATCCTCCAGATTCTCCAGCATCGCATCGTCAAGGATCCGTCGCGGCTCCTCGGCGGCAGAGGCGGCTCCGCCTCCGAACAGCCGGCCCAGAAGCCCCGGTCCCGCCGGCGCCGGCGCAGATGCGGGTGCAGATGCTGGCGCCTGTGCGGGTGTCGCAGCCGGCGCGATGGCGGGTGCCGTGGCAGATACCGGCGGCGGCGCATCGCCGGGCGTTTCGGCGCCCGCCTCGACCAGCGCCTCCAGCCCCTCGCCGATCTTGTCGGAGGAGCGGAACATCCGGTCCTTGAGTTTCTTGAAGAAGGACATGCGCGCCTCTGGCTTCGGTCCCCCTCCACCTAATCCTTCCGGCGGGATTTGGGAAGGGCATCAGCCCGGCAGCGGCGTCCAGTACAGCTGGGCGCCGGCGGCGATCAGCGCCTGTCCCAGCCAATAGGCCGGCCAGAGCAGCCGCGACAGCAGCGCCTGCCGCGCCGGCTCGCGCACCACAAACAGCCGCAGCGCCAGCATCAGGTCGGAGGCGAGAAACAGCGTGGCCCCGAGCCGCAGACCCTCCTGGCCCGGATGTGCCGGCAGAAGCACCACCGCCACCCCCATCAGCCCGATCACCAGGACATAGGCCCGCACTGGCCAGCGCAGCGCGCCGGTGCGCGGGGCAAGCCAGATTTCGGTCGACAGGACCAGCCCCAGCAGCACAACCAGCGCCGCCGCCTCCGGCCCCGTCACCGCGTCGAACCCCAGCGCCGAAGACCGCACCGCAAGGCCACCCGCATAGGCCAGATGCCCCGCGCCGAAGGCCGCCATGCCGGCAAGGAAGGCCGCCTCGCCGCGGCGGGCCAGAAACCAGTCGCCGATGGCACCGAAGGTCATTCCCAGCGCGATGGCCCAATGGGCCGGCAGCCCCGGCCCGGACCAGAGCGCAAGCGCCAGAAGCGCGGTCGAGGCGGTCTTCACCGCTGCGCCGGCAAGCCCCGGGTCCTGCCGGGTGCAGAAGACCAGCCAGTAGACCGCCGCCGCAATCGCCGCGACGACCGCCAGGACATTGATCGGCAGATCCATCGCCGCACCCCCCTTTGCCCGGGCGCCCCCGGGGGCAGCCCCACGGGGCATCCCCCGGTTTCCCACGCCCCTGCGTCACCCTGCGGCCTTCCGGAGCCGCCGGTTTCGTGGTTCTCTCGGCGCCATCATGACCGACACCGCCCAGACTCGCAAACCCGTGCTGCCGCTGGCCGCTTTTGCCGCAGCGGCACTGGCGCCAGTACCGCTGCTGCTGCTGGGCGCCTGGGCCGGCGGGCTGTGGCTCTGGGCGGGTTTCCTGTACATGGCGGTGCTGTCGATCCTGCTTGACCAGCTTGTGCCGCTTGCACTGGGCGATGCCGACGAGGGGCAGGAGTTTCCGGCGGCCGATCTTCTGCTGGTCGGCATCGGGCTTTCGGCGCTGGTCGTGCTGCCGGTGGCAACCTGGGCCATCGCCGGGCCTTCGGGGCTGCGCATCGGCGAAAGGGTGCTGCTGTTTTTCGCTGCGGGCTACTGGCTGGGCCAGGTCGCCCACCCCGCCGCACATGAGCTGATCCACCGCGCGCGCCGGCCGCTGTTCCGGCTTGGGCAGACGGTCTATATCGCGCTGCTGTTCGGCCAGCACGTCAGCGCGCACCGGCTGGTGCATCACCGCCATGTGGCAACCGACCGCGACCCCAATTCCGCCCGCGAGGGCGAGGGGTTCTACCGTTTTGCCGGGCGAGCCTGGACGGGCAGCTTCGTCGAGGGCTGGCGGGCGGAAACCGCGCTGCGCGCCCGGGCGCAACAGCGGCAGGGGCTGCATCCCTATGCGATCTATCTTCCGGGCTATGCGCTGGCGCTGGCCGTGGCTTTTGCCGTTGCCGGCTGGGCGGGCGTGGCGGTCTGGATCGCGCTGTCGCTGCATGCGCAGATGCAGATCCTCGTCTCGGATTACGTGCAGCACTATGGCCTGCGCCGGGCCCTGCTGGCCGATGGCCGGGCCGAGCCGGTGGGCCCGCAACACAGCTGGAACACCGCGCACTGGTTCACCTCGGCCCTGATGCTGAATGCGCCGCGGCATTCCGACCATCACGCCCATCCCGCGCGCCCCTATCCCGCGCTGCGCCTGCCGCCCGAGACCGAGGCGCCGCGCCTGCCCTGGCCGCTGCCGGTTGCCTGTGCGCTGGCCTTCCTGCCCGGTGCCTGGCGCCGCGCCATCCGCCCCCATCTGCGGCGCTGGCAGCCCCGCCCCGGCAGCGGTGGCGGCGGCGCAGGCGGCGGCCGGGAGGGCGGCGCAGGCGGGGGTGCAGGCCGCGCGGCCAAGGTCACGCAGGCCTGACTGGCATCCGGGGCGGGTCTCTGACACTCTGCCCCGGTGCCCCTTTCGAAAGCCAGCCCATGCGCGCCGCCGCCGTCCTGACCGCCCTCCTCGCCTCGGCCCTGCCGGTTCTGGCCGAGGGTCCGGTCACTGCCGACCAGTTCGAGGCCCATGTTACCGGAAAGACCCTGACCTATGCGCGGGGTGGCGCAATCTTCGGCATCGAGCAGTACCTGCCGGGCCGCAAGGTACGCTGGCAGTTCACCGCCGACACCTGCCAATACGGCAGCTGGTATCCCAAGGAGGGCGGGCTGATCTGCTTTCTCTACGAATACGATACCAGAGAGCATTGCTGGACCTTCCGGATGGTGGCCGGTCGCCTGACGGCGCAGTCCGCCGACGACCTGGCCGGCGCGGAACTGGCCGAGGTGGAGCAGACCGCGCAGGGTCTGG
The DNA here is from genome assembly GCA_014879735.1 of Paracoccaceae bacterium. Lineage (GTDB taxonomy): Bacteria > Pseudomonadota > Alphaproteobacteria > Rhodobacterales > Rhodobacteraceae > Pseudogemmobacter. Next base: position 11,012 of record JACSRN010000030.1, on the reverse strand, counting down.
CCTGTCCCGGCCCGGATGTGGGGGTCTGACATGCCGCAGCGCACCGCTGCCGCCGCAGCCACCGCTGCATTCTGCCTCGGGCTGGCGCTTGCCTGGGCGTCGACGGCGCGGGCCGAACCCGTCCTGCCGCCGCAGGCCGCGCCGTCCTCGGCCGGCACGAATCTGTCGGCCGAGGCCTTCGATGCCCTGACCCGTGGCCGGACCATGGACACTCATGACGAGGAAACCGGGCTCTACGGGGTGGAAACCTTCCTGCCCGGCCGCCGCGTGATCTGGCGCGATGCCGCAAAATGCACCCGCGGCATCTGGGAGGAGATCGACGGCCAGATCTGCTTCACCTACGAGCAGAACGACAACAATCCAGTCTGCTGGGAATATGAGGTCGAGGGCGATTTCATCCGCGGCTGGTATCGCGGCGACCGCGGGACGGTGCCGATCCGGCTGGAGGAAAGCACCCAGGGCCCGGTATCCTGCGAAGGCTGGCTCGGGGCCTGACCGGGCCGCGCCAGTGAACCGATCCGCCCGAGTGTGAACCGCCCCGCCCGAGTGAGCCGGGTCTGATGGGTGAACCGCGCCTGGCCCGCGCCCCTGTCGCAACCGCGCCCAAGCCTGCCCGCCTGGCGCGACCGGGGCGGGCCTGCCCGCCTGGCGCGCGATCGGGGCGGGCCCTCGCCCTCAGCGCAGCTTCAGCGTGGCAAGGCCGGTCAGTGCCAGGATCAGCGAGATGATCCAGAAGCGGATCACGATCTGCGGCTCGGCCCAGCCCTTCTTCTCGAAATGGTGGTGGATCGGCGCCATCAGGAAGATGCGCTTCTTGGTGCGCTTGTAATAGGCCACCTGGATGATCACCGACAGCGCCTCGACCACGAACAGGCCGCCGACGATCGCCAGCACGATCTCGTGCTTGGTGCAGACCGCCATGGCGCCCAGCGCGCCGCCCAGCGCCAGGCTGCCGGTATCGCCCATGAACACCGCCGCGGGCGGCGCATTGTACCACAGGAACCCCAGGCCCCCGCCCGCCAGCGCCGCCGTGAAGACCAGAAGCTCGCCAGTGCCCGGCACGTAATGCACCTCGAGGTAATCGGCGAAATTGGCGTTGCCCACGACATAGGCGATCACGCCCAGCGTGCCGGCCGCGATCATCACCGGCATGATCGCCAGCCCGTCCAGCCCGTCGGTCAGGTTCACCGCATTGGCCGCACCCACGATCACGACCATGCCGAAGGGCACGAAGAACCAGCCGAGATTCACCAGCGCATCCTTGAGCACCGGAAAGGCAAGCTGGTTGGTCAGCCCCGCGGGGTGGAACTTGGCCGCGGCATAGGCGGCAAGCCCGGCGATCACCAGGCCGAGCAGGAACCGCACCCGGGACGAGACGCCGCGGCTGTTCTGCTTTGTCACCTTGGCGTAATCGTCGGCAAAGCCGATCAGCCCGAAGGCCAGCGTGACCAGGATGACGATCCAGACATAGGGATTGTCGAGCCGTGCCCACATCAGCGTCGAGACCATCAGCGACGACAGGATCAGCAACCCGCCCATCGTCGGCGTGCCGGCCTTGGCAAAGTGGCTTTGCGGCCCGTCGTCGCGGATCGGCTGGCCCTTGCCCTGTTTGCGGCGCAGCAGGTCGATCAGCGGGCGGCCGAACAGGAAGCCGAATATCAGCGCGGTAAAGAAGGCCGCGCCGGCACGGAAGGTGATGTAGCGGAAGAGGTTGAAGATGTCTCCGCCGTCGGAAAACTCGGTCAGCCAGTAGAGCATCTCAATCGGTCCCCTCGGGTTTCGCTGCGGCTTGGCCCAGTTTCCGCAGGGCGTCAACGACAAGACTGACCTTGATCCCCTTCGAGCCCTTCACAAGCAGGATATCACCGGCGTCGAACAGGCTGCGGGCGCGGGCCGCCAGTTCGGGTGCGGTCTCGACCCATTCGCCGCGCTGCGGGCGCGGCAGCGCCTCGTGGAGCGCAAGCATGCGCGGGCCGACGCAATGGATGGTGTGGATCGCCGCAAGCCCGGGGTGGCGGGCGATGGCGGCATGCAGCTCGCTCTCGCGCGGGCCGAGTTCCAGCATGTCGCCCAGAATGGCAATTCGCCGCCCGCCGCCGACCCTGCCGATGCCGTCGACCGGCTGCGCGGCGATCAGCACGTCCAACCCGGCGGCCAGCGAGGCGGGGTTCGAGTTGAAGGCATCGTCGATCAGGTCGAAGAAGGTCTCCTCCACCGGATCGAGCAGGATGCGTTCGCGCGTGCCGCGGCCGGCGGGCGGCGCCCAGCGGCCAAGGTCGTGCAGCGCCAGCACCGGATCGGCGCCAAGTTCGGAGGCCGCCGCCAGCGCGCCAAGCGCGTTCAGCGCGAAATGCCGCCCCGGGGCAGAGACCTTGAACAGCAGCGGCGCGCCGGCGTGGCGCGCGCGCACCACGGTGGCCTCCCCGGTCAGCCGCGCCTCGGTCATCTGCCAGTCCGCCCCGGGCCGGGTGCCGAAGGTGACGGGCCGGGCGCCGGCCGCACGGGCCAGATCGAGCACAAGCTCCGAGACCTGCAGATCGGCATTGATCACCGCGCCGCCGCCCGGAACGAGGCCGGCAAAGATCGCCGCCTTCTCGCGGGCGATGTCTTCGATCCCGGCAAAGGCCGCCAGATGCGCCGGCGCCACGGTGGTGATCATCGCCACATGCGGCCGGGCAAGACGGGCGAGCGGCGCGATCTCTCCGGGATGGCTCATGCCGATCTCGATCACCGCGAAATCGGCCGAGGCCGGCATCCGCGCCAGGGTCAGCGGCACGCCCCAGTGGTTGTTGTAGCTGGCCTCCGCGGCATGGACCCGGCCCTGCCCCGCCAGCAGGACACGCAGCATTTCCTTGGTCGAGGTCTTGCCGACCGAGCCGGTGACGGCCACGATCCTGGCCCGCGTCCGCGCCCGCCCGGCAGCACCGAGGCGTTCGAGCGCGGCCAGGACATCGTCGACCATCAGAAGCGGCGCATCGGCGCCGACGCCTTCGGGGCGGCGCGAGACCAGCGCGGCGGCCGCCCCCATCGCCAGCGCCTGGGCCACGAAGTCATGGCCGTCGCGGACATCCTTCAGCGCCACGAACAGATCGCCCGGCCGCAGGCTGCGGGTGTCGATCGAGACGCCGGTGGCGGCCCAACCCGCAGTGGTCGTGCCGGCGGTGGCGGCGGCGGCCTCGGCCGCGGTCCAGAGCGTCATGCCGGCCTCCCTGCCGCCGCGGTGGCGGGGGGCCATCGGCCCCCCGGACCCCCCGAGGGTATTTCGGTCAAGAGGAAGGGAACCAGCACCGGCATCAGATCACACCATCCAGGGCGGCGACGGCGATGGAGGCCTGCTCCACATCGTCGAAGGGGAAGATGTCGGCGCCGATCACCTGCCCGGTCTCATGGCCCTTGCCGGCGATGAGGAGGGCGTCGCCGGGCAGCAGCGCGTCGACCGCGCGCAGGATCGCCTCGGCGCGATCGCCGACCTCGTTCGCCTCGGGGCAGGCCGCGAGGATGGCGGCGCGGATCGCCGCCGGGTTTTCGGAACGGGGGTTGTCGTCGGTGACATAGAGCACATCGGCGGCCTCCCGCGCGGCGGCGCCCATCAACGGGCGCTTGCTGCGGTCGCGGTCGCCGCCGGCGCCGAAGACGATGATCAGCCGGCCCATCACATGCGGGCGCAGCGCGCGCAGCGCCGTGGCGATGGCATCGGGCGTATGGGCATAGTCGACAAAGACGGCGGCGCCGTTCCGTCGCGTCGCGGCCAACTGCATGCGGCCGCGCACCCCGACCAGCCCCGGCAGCCTGGCCATCACCGCCGCCGGCGCCGCGCCGCAGGCGATGGCAAGGCCCGCGGCCACCGCAACATTCTCGGCCTGGAAGGCGCCGATCAGGTTCAGCCTGACCTGGTAGGGCGTGGCCTGCCAGAGAAAGCGCACCTCCTGCCCGGTCGCATCGGGGCGGATCGCGGCGATGGTCAGATCGGTGCCGCGGCGGGTGCCCGTCGACAGGACCGGCAGGCCGCGGTCGAGCGCGATCTGCGCCATCTCCTGCGCCTGGGCGCCATCGAGGTTCACGACGGCAGTACCTTCGTCGGGCAGCAGGCGCGTGAACAGGCCGGCCTTGGCGGCGAAATAGGCCGCCATCGTGCCGTGATAGTCGAGATGGTCCTGCGTCAGGTTGGTGAAGCCGGCCGCCGCAAGCCGCACGCCCTCGAGCCGGCGCTGGTCGAGGCCATGCGACGAGGCCTCCATCGCGGCATGGGTGATGCCGGCCGCCGCGGCCTCGGCCAGCATGCGCTGCAGGGTCACGGGATCGGGGGTGGTATGGGGCGATGGCGCGGTCCAGTCGCCCTCGACCCCGGTGGTGCCGATATTGATCGCGCGATGGCCCAGCGCCTGCCAGATCTGGCGGGTGAAGGTGGCGACCGAGGTCTTGCCGTTGGTGCCCGTCACGGCGGCCATCACCGCGGGCTGGGCGCCGAACCACAGGGCCGCGGCATAGGCCAGCGCCTCGCGCGGGTCGTCGACCACGACCAGCGCCGCCGGCGCGGCGCGCAGCGCGGATGCGGCCATGGCGGCCCCCTCGGCATCGGTCAGGATCGCCGCGGCGCCGGCCTCGAGCGCGGTGGCGACAAAATCGGCGCCGTGGCGGTTCGAGCCGGCCAGCGCGGCAAAGAGAAAGCCGGGCCTGACCGCCCGGCTGTCGGCCGTCAGGCCCGACAACACGGGATCGCGCCCCGCACGGGCCTTCAGCCCCAGTTCGGACAGCCGCTTGCCGCCTGCCATGTCATCCCCCGCCTGCTTTGCCCGGGCCTAGTTCACGCTTGCCGCTGTTAGCGCAAGTTCGGCCGGAGCTTCAACCGCCGGCCGCAGGCCCAAGAGCGGGGCGACGCGACGAATCATCTCGGCCGCGACGGGAACCGCGGTCCAGCCTGCGGTGCGCCGCGGCTTTGGCCCGGCGGTATCGACCGGCTCGTCCAGCGTGACGATCAGCACATAGCGCGGATCAGAGGCCGGGAACATCGCGGCGAAGGTGTTGATCACCTTGTCCTTGTAATACCCACCCGAGCGCTTTGGCTTGTCGGCGGTGCCGGTCTTGCCCGCAACCTCGTAGCCCTTCACCTCGCCCAGACTTGCGGTGCCGTCGGTCACGACCGAACGCAGCATCGCCCGCGCCTCGGCCGCGGTGGCCTCGCTGATCACCCGGGGACCCGAGGCCGGGCCGGACTGTTTCAGCAGCGTGGGCTTCAGGTAGATGCCGCCATTGGCGATTGCCGCATAGGCGGTGGCCAGATGCAGCGGGCTGGCCGACATGCCGTGACCGTAGGAGGCGGTGATCGTGACGATATCCGGCCATTTCTTCGGGATCAGCGGCCTGGCGCCCGGCGCCTCGACCAGCTCGACCGGCAGGGGATCAAAGAAGCCCAGCGATTTCAGGAAGGCCTGCTGGCGCAACCCGCCGATCATCAGCGCGATATGGGCGGTGCCGACATTCGAGGATTTCTGGATCACATCGCGGACCGAGAGCAGCGGGCCGTAGTTATGGCCCTCGAATTCCTTGATCTTGTACTTGCCCCATTTCATCGGCGCATTGGCATCGACCATGGTGTCGGCAGTGACGAGGCCCAGTTCCATCGCCTGGGCGGCGGCGAAGATCTTGAAGGTGGAGCCCAGTTCGTAGACGCCCTGCACTGCGCGGTTGAACAGCGGGCTGTCCGAGGGCTCGGCATCCTTTGCCGTGGGCGGCACCGGGCGGTCGTTGGGGTCGAAAGTGGGCGCCGAAGCCAGCGCAACCAGTTCGCCCGTGTGCACATCCATCACGATGGCCGTGCCGCCGCGCGCGTTCATGACCGAAATGCCGCCGGCCAGCACCTCCTCGACCGTGGCCTGCACCGACAAATCCAGCGACAGCGCCAGCGGGGTGCCGGCCTGCGCCGGGTCGCGCAGCCGCGAATCGAGCGCCTTCTCGATGCCGGCGGTGCCGATCACCTCGGCCGAATGCACCCCTTCGGCGCCGAAGGAATAGCCGCCCAGGACATGGGCGGCCAGCGTGCCGTTCGGATAGAGCCGCATCTCGCGCGGGCCGAACAGCAGGCCGGGGTCGCCGATCTCGTGCACCTTCTGCATCTGTTCGGGCGACAGCACCTTTCTGACCCAGACGAACCGGCGTCCGTCGGTGAAATGGCGCTCCAGCGTGGCGGCGTCCAGTTCGGGAAAGATCGCGGCCAGTTGCCTGGCGGTTTCCTTGGGATCCACCATGTCCCGCGGATGGGCGTAAAGCGCGCTGGTCGTCATGTTGGTGGCAAGGATGCGGCCGTTGCGGTCGACAATATCGGCGCGCTGTGCCACGATCTCGGCCCCGGGGGCCGAGGCGACGGGTTCGACCGGGACCGAGGCCGCCAGATGGCCCATGCGCAACCCGATGGTCAGATAGGCGCAGCCGAAGGCCACTGCCATCAGCCCCAGCCGCGCCGCGGCGCGGCCCTGGGTCTTTTCGCGCAAGGCCTCGTTGCGGGCGGCCAGGTTGTCGCGTTCGATCCGATCGGGGTTTTCACCCATCTGGCGGGCGTAGAGGATGCGGGCAAGCGGGCGAAGCGGGGTGCGCATGGCTCAGAGTCCCTCGTCTGTGGCAGAGGTCGACTGCACGTCCCCGAGTTCGCCGGCCTCGCCGGGCGGCGCGATGACAGGCAGTTCGGGCACCGGATAGGCCACCTGCGCGGGGCTGCCGAACTGCCAGGGTTCCATCGGCAGCAGACGCAGCGCATCGAAGTTCAGCGCGACCAGATCGCGCAGCCGGTCCGGACGGTTCAGATAGGCCCATTCGGCCCGTTGCACCGACAGCGCCTCGCGCAGGTCGGCGATGGTGCCCTGCAGCACCCGCACCTCCTTCAGCGCGGCCTGCGTGGCATAGTTTTCGCGATAGGCCCAGGAGCCCAGCGCGATCAGGGCAAGAAAGGAAAGAACATAGAGCACGGGGCGCATGTCAACGGCGTCCTTTGCGGCGGATGTCGGGCAGGCCCAGGGCCACGGGATCGGCGGGCCGTGCGGCGGCATCGGTGCGGATCGCCACACGCAGCTTGGCCGACCGCGCCCGCGGATTCTGCACCAGTTCGTCCGGATCGGGGCCGATGGCCTTCTTCACCGTCTGGGTGAAGCGGGCGGTCGGTCGGTCGGTCGCCGGCGCATAGCGGTTCGCCGCGGGTTCGGCGCCGGTGGCGATCTGGAGGAACCGCTTGACGATGCGGTCCTCCAGGCTGTGGAAGGTGACGACCGCCAGCCTGCCCCCCGGTCGCAGCGCGCGTTCGGCGGCGGCAAGGCCCTGCGCCAACTGGTCGAATTCCGCGTTCACCGCAATGCGGATCGCCTGGAAGCTGCGGGTCGCGGGGTGGCTTTCGCCCGGCTTGGGGCGGGGAAGCTGGCGTGCGACGATCTCGGCCAGGCGCAGCGTGGTGTCGACCGGCGCCTGCCGCCGGGCCTCGACGATGGCGCGGGCGATGCGGCGGGAGGCGCGCTCCTCGCCGAAATGATAAAGGATATCGGCCAGTTCGCCCTCATCGGCGGTATTGACCAGATCGGCGGCCGAAGGACCGTCCTGGCTCATCCGCATGTCGAGCGGGCCATCCTTCTGGAAGGAAAACCCGCGCTCGGGCCGGTCAAGCTGCATCGAGGACACGCCGAGATCGAGAACGACGCCATCGGCCGGCCCGCCGGCCAGCAGATCCATCTCCGCGAAGGTGCCCAGCGCCAGCGACAGGCCCGGCACCTTGTCGATCCAGCCGGCCGCCATCTCATGCGCCAGCGGATCGCGGTCGATGCCCAGAACCCGGTCCGCACCGGCCGCCAGAAGGCCGCGGGCATAGCCCCCTGCCCCGAAGGTGCCGTCGATCCAGAATCCCGAAACCGGCGCGACCGCCCGCAGGAGCGGCGCTAGAAGAACGGGGATATGGGGGTTTTTGCCAGCAGTTGCGACGGAGGCGGGCATCGCATCACCCGCCACGGGCTGCCATGGCCCGGCCGACCAGCGCCAGCGGGTCGACATCCTCGTCGTCGTCGTCCTCTTCCAGTTCCGCGACGTAGACTTCCTTGCGGTACAGCATGAAGCGGTTGGTCGCGCCCGCGAAGACCGCCTCGCCGCCCGAGGCGAGGTCGTCGGCCAGAAAGCCCATCTTCTCGCGCACCTGTTGCGGCAGCACGAGACGGCCGTCGGGTTCGATCTCGATCATGACCGAGCGGGTGATCAGGTCGCGCTCGGCCTTGCGCCGCGCATCCGAGCCGATCTCCATCGCATCGACCTGCGCGGCCAGCCGGTCGGCGCCGGCCTTGGCATAGCATTCGACGAAATTCCGCTTCTTGCCGCCATAGACCATATAGACGCGGGGGCGGGCGGCATCGGGGCGATCGAGGTCGTCGGCTTCGAGGATGCGGCGAAAGGCAGCCGGGATCGAGACCCGCGCCTTCCCGTCTACCTTCTGGTAGAACTCGCCCCTGAATGCCTCTGCCATCTGCCTCGCGGCCCTCTGTCTCCCCGATTGTCCCGGTTTCGTCCCCGCGAATGAAAATGGGCGGATCGGGTTGCTGCCACTACCCGATCCGCCGCTGTCCCATCGCTGGGCGTCCAGCTACGCGCGCCACCTGGGGGAGATGTCTGCTCGCTCGCGCGCCGGATCTCTGTCGTCCGATGATTGGGGCTGCCTGTATGAAGCTGCCTTCTTTTTCGCCTTGTTTCGGGGTCTTTGCGCTGCCCCTGCGTTTTGTCTGCCCGTCTCATCTTCCGTGAGAGAAGGGATGACACGGGCACCCATGGGATGGCAAGGGAAATATTGGGATGAAATGGAAAGACACCGCAGACCGTGCCCCTGCCGCCCCAGGATCCCGCACCATCCCTCGACAACAAGCTGCAATATCTAGGCGATCACGGCCCGGTGATCGCCTAGATATTGTGGCAACCAGACCAACCCCGAACTTTCCCATGCCATCCCGGAAATTTCGGACGATATTCCAGAATGTTGCCGCGCGATGCTGATGTGGTCGGCGTTTCCGCCGGATTCGCCGCCGAATCACGAAACCCGGGCGCATTTGGCCCGGGTTTTCCCATGTCGTCCCTGCTGCGTTGATTCGGGCCCGGGGGATTTCCCGCGAAATCCCGTGCCGCGTCCGGCCCTGCCCTCCGACCCTGCCCCCTGGGCCCTGCCCCGGGGCCTTGCCCTCAGGCCATGCCGCCCGCAATCAGCCGATGGGCCAGCCGCGCATAGGGGCCGGCCAGCGGCCCGTCCCCGGCTGCAACCGGCGTGCCGGCATCGCCCGCGATGCGAACCTCCAACGCCAGCGGCAGCTCGCCCAGGAAGGGCAGATCCAGCCGCTGCGCCTCGGCCGCCACGCCGCCATGGCCGAAGATATGCGATTCATGGCCGCAGTTCGGACAGATGAAGACCGACATGTTCTCGATCAGGCCAAGAACCGGCGTCTTCAGCTTGACGAACATGTCCAGCGCCTTGCGCGCATCGATCAGCGCCACGTCCTGCGGCGTGGATACGACGATCGCGCCTGTCACCTGCGTGCGCTGGCCCAGCGTCAGCTGCACATCGCCGGTGCCGGGCGGCAGGTCGACGATCAGGATGTCCAGATCGCCCCAGGCAACCTGGCCGAGCAATTGCTGCAGCGCGCCCATCAGCATGGGCCCGCGCCAGATCACCGCCTCGTCCTCGCGCAGCAAAAGTCCCATCGACATGAATTTCACGCCATGGGCGACAATGGGCTGGATGATCTTGCCATCGGGCGAGGCCGGGCGCTGCGACGAGCCCATCATTCGCGCCTGGCTGGGCCCGTGGATATCGGCATCCAGCAGCCCGACCCGCCGGCCCTGCCGCGCCAGCGCGACGGCAAGGTTCGACGCCACGGTAGATTTGCCCACCCCGCCCTTGCCCGAGGCGATGGCGACGATCCGGTCCACGCCGGCAATCTTTTGCGGCCCGCCCTGCTGGGGGGTGGCGTGGCCGCCAATCTTCAACTGGGGCGGCGCGCCCGCCGGCGGGGCCTTCGGGGCCGGGCCATGCGCCGTCATCACCACCTGCACCCCCGTCACGCCCGGCAGCGCGGCCAGCGCGGCCTTGGCCGCCGCCTCCACCGGGGCCAGCGCCCGGGCTTCGCCGGCATCGGCGGTCTCGATCACGAAGCGGATCATTCCCTCCTCGACCGAAAGCGCCCGAACCAGGTCCCGCGAGATCAGGTTGCCGCCTCCGGGCACGGCGATCCCGGCCAGAACTTTCGTCACCGCCTCGCGCGTGAGAGCCATGTCTATCCCCTTTCCTTCCGGGCAGAATGCCGGGGCGGACACCGCGGCGCCGCCCGTCCGGACCAGAGTCGACATTTTTCGGCAAAGGGCAAGGCGCCTCTGGAAGTCGACTTTTCCAAATGGTCAAGGATTAACCAAACACGCTGATTTACATGACGTTTTCGTGACTGCGAGCCATGCGGTTTCTGCATGGCGGCATTGTTCCGCGGTGCTATTGTGCAGATGCAGCAAAAGTCTCATGTTACCCCTAACGCAAACGGCAGAACGCCGTAAGAGACGCAACAAGAGGCAAGAGTGCCATGACCTATGCAACCGCTTCCAGCACCGTCAAGCTGAGCCGTCCGGCTTCGAGTGGACTGTTCGCCAATCTGGGTGCCGCGTTGGCGCGCCGCCGGCTTTACAGCCGCACGCTGTATGAACTGCGGCAATTGACCGACCGCGAACTCGCCGATCTGGGGATCTCGCGGCTGTCGCTGACCGATGTGGCCCGCGAGGCCGCCTACGGCAAATAAGGTTTCTGCCGGGGTCCCTTCTCCTCCCTCGGGACCTTGGCGGTGGCGGCGTTGCCCTCCTCCTCCCTGGCGACGCCGCAGTTTTCCGGAGCCCCGGCTCCACTCCAATTCGGCGGCCCTCTCCTCCTCCCTGGGCCATCGGACCCGCGGCGACCCCTCTCCTCCTCCCTGGGGTCGCCGCATTTCATCACGGCCCGGCAAACGGGCCTTCGGTTACGGCGG
>JACSRN010000089.1 GCA_014879735.1 Paracoccaceae bacterium | reverse complement strand
AGATGTGTATAAGAGACAGCGCCAGCACCGCCAGCAGGAACAGCCCGGGCAGCAGCCGCAGCAGCAGGAACGAGCCTGGTCCGCCGTTGAACTGCATCCACAGCGCATTGAGCAGGCCGATCTGCGGCAGGTCGGCCGCGCGGGTATCGTAGATCAGCTTCCAGATCACCGAGGCGCCGACGAAGGAAATCGCCATCGGCATGAAGATCAGCGACTTCGCCAGGTTGCCCCATCTGATCCGGTCGGTCAGCTGTGCGGCCAGCAGCCCGAACCCGGTCGCGGCGGCAGGCACCACGACCAGCCAGAGCATGTTGTTCTTCAGCGATTCCGCGAATTTCGGCTCGGCCAGCATGTTGGTATAGTTCGAGACGCCTACGAACCCGCCGTCCTTGCCCAGCAGCGACAGCCAGAGCGTCGCAAAGACCGGATAGGCCAGATAGATCGTCAGGAAGGCCACTGCGGGAAACAGGAAAAGCCAGGGCCGCACGGCATTGGCACGGTTGATGTTCCGGCCGGCCTGCGGTCCCCTGGCCGGGTAGATCACCTTGTCCAGCACCAGATTCGACGCCCAGAAATAGAGGACGCACCCCCCCACCCCCGCGAGGATCACCCCGAGGGCCATCAAGGCCTGTTCCATGTTTCCCTCCCGAGGAACGCGCGGCATCCGACCGCGACTGGAAAGGGGGCGGTGTCGCGGCCGCCCCCTGCCAAACTCAGATCACTTCGGCCAGCTGGCGTCGATGGCGCCCGTCACCTCTTCCGCCGACTTGCCGCCGACGTAATCGACCATTCCGGTCCAGAAGCTGCCGGCACCGACCGCGCCCGGCATCAGATCCGAGGCATCGAAGCGGAAGGTCGTCGCATTCAGCAGGATGTCGCCCATCTTGCGCGTGACCTCGGACCCATAGGTCTCGGGGTTGACGTCGAGGCTGGGCGTCAGGAAGCCCGACTGCGCCATCCAGACCTCATGCGCGATCGGGGTCTTCAGCCATTCGACGAAGGCGCGGCTGGCCTCGGTGTCCTTGGTGATGAAGGCCAGCGTGCCAGCGCCCAGCACCGGCTTGCCCAGATCCTTGCTGGCATAGGCGGGGAAGTAGAAGAAATCGGCATCCTGGCCGACCACCGTGCCTTCGGGGAAGAACGAGGGGATGAAGCTGGCCTGATGGTGCAGGTAGCACTGCGGCGGCGACGAGAACAGGCCCTTGGGGCTGTCGCGGAAATCGGTCGAGGCCACGGCCGCGCTGCCGCCGGCCACGAAGGCGTCATTCCTGGCGAACCAGCCGAAGTCCTCGACCGTGCCGATGACGGCGGGGTCGTTGAACGGGATCTCGTGGTTGACCCATTTGTCGTAGACATCCGCCGGCTGGTTGCGCAGCATCAGATCCTCGACCCAGTCGGTTGCCGGCCAGCCGGTCGCCCCGCCCGAACCCAGGCCGATGCACCAGGGCGTGCCACCGTCGGCGACGATCTGCTCGGTCAGCGCCTTCAGTTCCTCCATGGTCTGCGGCACCTCATAGCCCGCATCCTCGAAGTTCTCCGGCACGTACCAGACCAGCGACTTCACGTCGATCTTGTAGGGGAAGGCATAAAGCGCGCGCGTCCCGTCGGCGGCTGCAAACGAGCCGAGCGAGACCCAGCTTTCGCCTGCGGCATAATGGCTCTGCAACCAGTCCTGGGTTTCCTGACCCAGCGGCGCGACATAGCCCTTCTTGACCAGATCGGCGATCAGGCCGGGTTGCGGCAGGATGGCGATATCGGGCGGGCTGCCGGCCTGGGTGTCGATGACGATCTGCTGTTCATAGTTTTCCGACGAGGAATAGTTCACCGTCACGCCGGTGGCGGCGATGAAATAGGCCAGCATCGATTCGACCAGCACCTGGTCTTCGCCGCGCCAGGGCCCGAAGATCGTCAGCGTCTGCCCCTCAAGGTTATGGGCCTCGTCGAAAGCCTTGTAGCTGTCCCAGTTGAACTTGCCTTCGCCGACGGGAAATTTCAGCTCCTGTGCCGGCGCCATGCCCGACATGAGCGCCAGCGCCGCCGCGCCGGTCATCAGAACGTGCTTCATCCGTAGTCCTCCCGATTGCCCCGCGCCGGGCGGGCCGCTGTCCAGTCGCGAAAAGCGCTCCGGTTTCCAGATTCGCTCAAACCGCTTTGGATGAGGCACAGTCACCTATCGCCCTGCGCAAGTCAAATCCAAAGCGCTTTTTCATTGGCAAAACCGGGTTGCCTGCGGCATGCGACGCAGGAGGAATGGCTTTGACTCCGGCGCATCAACCGTTACAGTTCGCGCAATTGAAACCGCTTTGACCGCACTCTCACATGAACCTGAAGGAACTCGCCACCCGACTGGGGCTGTCTCCCACCACGGTGAGCCGGGCGCTGAACGGCTATCCCGAGGTGAACGAGACCACGCGCGAACGGGTGATGGCAGCGGCGCGGCGCTACAACTATCGGCCGAACACCCGGGCGATCCGGCTGGCCACCGGCCGCGCCATGGCCGTGGGCCATGTGATCCCGATTGCCAGCCGGCACGAGATCGTCAACCCGATCTTCGCCGATTTCATCGCCGGCGCCGGCGAGATCTACAGCCGCCACGACCACGACCTGCTGCTGTCGGTCGTCCCCGACGAGGATGAGCACGACGCCTATCGCGCATTGAAGTCGAAGGGCAATGTCGACGGCGTCATCGTCCACGGCCCGACCCTGGCCGACCCGCGCATCGCCCTGCTGCGCGAAATCGGCATGCCCTTCGTCGTCCATGGCCGGGCAAGCGAGATCGCCGCGCCCTACCCTTGGGTCGATGTGAACAACCGCCGCGCCTTTCGCCGGGCGACGGAATTTCTGCTCGACCTCGGCCACCGCCGGATCGGGCTGATCAATGGGCTGGAGTTCATGGACTTCGCGGTGCGTCGGCGCAGCGGCTATCTCGACGCGCTGGCCGCACGCGGGCTTGCCGCCGATCCCGCGCTGATGGCCAGCGACGAGATGACCGAGGTTTCCGGCCACCGCGCCGCGCGCCGGATGCTGGCGCTGCCCGATCCGCCGACCGCCTTTCTCGCCTCGTCGATGATCCTCGGCCTCGGCGTCCGCCGCGCGGTCGAGGATCGCGGGATGAAGCTTGGCCGCGACATCTCGGTGGTGATCCATGACGACGACCTCAGCTACATGAAGAACGGCGAGGATGTGCCGATCTTCACCGCCACGCGGTCTTCGGTCCGGCAGGCGGGGCGGATCGCGGCCGAACTTCTTCTGGGCCTGATCGTCAACCCGGATGTCCCTGCACCGACCCGGCTTCTGGAAGCCGAGCTGATCATCGGCCAGTCCACCGGCCCCGCCACCCACGCCTGACCCGAAAGCCGCCGCCATGACGCTCAGCCGTTTCGATTTTCCCGAAGGGTTCATCTTCGGCGCCGCCACTGCCGCCTATCAGATCGAGGGCGCGTCCTTCGGCGGTTGCGGCCCCTGCCATTGGGATACCTTCGCCGCCACCCCCGGCAACGTCCTGCGCGCCGAAACCGGCGCGGTGGCCTGCGACCACTACCACCGCTGGCCGGCCGATCTGGATCTGGCGGCCGGCGCCCATATGGATGCCTGGCGGTTCTCGACCAACTGGGCGCGGGTGATGCCCGACGGCGTGACGGTGAACCCCGAGGGGCTGGACTTCTACGACAGGCTGGTCGACGGCATGGTCGAGCGCGGGCTGAAGCCGTTCCTCACGCTTTATCACTGGGATCTGCCCTCGGCGCTGGCCGATCACGGCGGCTGGTCCAACCGCGACACCTGCCACCGCTTTGCCGATTACGCCGAGGTCGTGACACGCCGCATCGGCGACCGGATGGCGACGATCGCCACGATCAACGAACCCTGGTGCGTGGCCTGGCTGTCGCATTTCATCGGCGCCCATGCTCCGGGGCTGCGCGACATCCGCGCGGCCGCCCGCGCCATGCACCATGTGCTTGTGGCCCACGGGCTGGCCATCGAACGGATGCGTGCCATCGGGGCCACGGCACCGCTGGGCATCGTGCTCAACTTCGACCATGCCACGCCGGCCAGCGACGCGCCCGGAGATCTGCGGGCCGCCGCGGTGCAGGATGCGATCTTCAACCGCTGGTTCATCGAGGGCATCACCCGACAGTCCTATCCGGCCGAGGTGCTGGAGGGGCTGGCCCCGCATCTGCCTTCCGGCTGGGAGGCCGACATGCCGCTGATCGGCCAGCGGCTGGACTGGCTGGGGGTGAACTACTACACGCGCCATATCCATGCCGACGCCCCCGGCACCCCCTGGCCCGCCACCCGCGAGATTGCGGGGCCGCTGCCGAAAACCCAGATGGGTTGGGAAATCTACCCCGAGGGGCTGCGCGGCTTTCTGGTCCGGCTTGCCCGCGACCATGTGGGCGACCTGCCGATCTACATCACCGAAAACGGCATGGCGAACGACGACCATGTCGAGGATGGCGCGGTGGAGGATCCCTTGCGCGAGGATTTCATCTTCCGCCATCTGGCCGCCCTGCAAGAGGCGATGGCGGCGGGGGCCAATGTCCGGGGCTTCTTCTACTGGTCGCTTCTCGACAATTACGAATGGGCGCTTGGCTACGAGCGGCGGTTCGGTCTGGTGCATGTCGATTACGCCAGCTTGAAGCGCACCCCCAAAACCTCTTATCACGCGCTGGCCCGGGCGCTGGCCCGCAACCGCTGAGGGGAAACCATGGGCCTATCGATCCTTGCCGATATCGGCGGCACCAACACCCGGGTCGCCCTGGCCCAGGGGCGGCGCGTGCTGACCGACACGATCCGCCGCTATCCCAATGCCGAATACAAGGCGCGCGAGCAGGATATCGCCCAGGTCCTGCAGGATTATCTGCGCGAGACCGGCGCGACCGTGACCGGCGTCTGCGTCGCGGCGGCAGGGCCGGTACAGGACGGCGTGGCCACGATGACCAATCTGGCCTGGGTGATCGATGCCGACAAGCTGCGCGCGGCCACCGGCGCCACGCGGGTGGCGATCCTGAACGACCTGCAGGCGCAGGGCCATGCCCTGGGCCATATCCCGGCCGACCACCTGCGCCCGGTGATCGAGGGGCCGGCCGCGGCCGGCGGGCCGATGCTGGTGGTGGGCCTGGGCACCGGGGTCAATGCAGCCCCCGTTCACGGCCAGGGCGCGGCGCGCATGGTGCCGGCCTCGGAATGCGGCCATGTCAACATGCCGGTCCGCAGCGCCGAAGATCTTGCGCTGATGCGTTTCGTCGAGCGGCTGCTTGCGGCGCGCGGCGAGGTTGCGCATTGCGGCACCGAGGAAGTTCTGGCTGGCCGCGGGCTGGCCAATCTTCACGCCTTCGCATCGGCCGAGGCGGGCGTCGATGCGCATCTTGCCTCGGCCGAGGTGTTGCGGGCGCTGGAAGCGGGCGATCCGGTCGCCATCCATGCCGCACGGCTCTACACCCGCATCCTGGCGCAGGTTCTGGCCGATCTGGCGCTGATCCACCTGCCCTGGGGCGGCATCTTCCTGATCGGCGGCATGTCCCGCGCCATGACACCGCATTTTGCCCGCTTCGGGCTGGCCGCAGCCTTCCGCGAGCCGCGCCGGGTCGATCTGTTGCAGAACAGCTTCTCGGTGACGGTGGTCGAGGACGATTATGCCGCGCTGACCGGCTGCGCCGCCTGGCTTGACGCCGCGGGCTGAGCCGAGGCCGGCGGTTGGCGGCACCCTGCCGCCGGGCAGGGTCGGGCCGCCCATCGGATGTCAGCCGCGACCGGCCGCCCGGTCAGGCGGCCTTCGGGCGCAGCCACAGCCAGATCAGCGCGCCCCCCGCCAGCACCAGGAAGGGCAGCATGGCCAGGTTGACCGCCTGCCAGCCGGCCACCGTCGAGGTGCCCGAGCAGTTCATCAGCCCGCCCGAGGACAGCGAGGCGAGAAACACCCCGCCGAACACCACGAAATCGTTGATGCCCTGGATTCGCCCGCGCTCCTCCGGGCCATGGGCCGCGGTCAGCATCGCCGTGGCGCCGATGAAGCCGAAGTTCCAGCCCAGGCCCAGCAGCATCAGCGCGATGTAGAACTTCTCGATCTCGACCCCGGTCATCGCCACCATGCCCGACAGCGCCAGGATCACCAGGCCGGCCGCCACGATGGCCTCGCGCCCGAATCGGGCGATCAGATGGCCGGTGAAGAACGACGGGATGTACATCGCCAGGACATGGGCCGAGACGATATGCGCGGCATCGGCGGTGGCAAAGCCGCAGCCGACCACGGCAAGCGGCGTCGAGGTCATCACCAGGTTCATCAGCGCATAGGAGACCATGCCGCAGATCATCGCGACGGCAATCACCGGATCGCGCAGCATCTGCCGGGCGCTGCGGCCATTGTAGCGGCCATGCACCGGCCGCGGCGGCACGGGAATATGCAGGAAGGCAAAGAGCACCGGGCCGACAAGGTTCAGTGCCGCCACCGCCAGATAGGTGCCAAGGAAGGGAACGGCAAACCAGTCTGCCGTCAGCGTCACCAGTTGCGGCCCCAGGATCGCCGCGAACAACCCCCCCGCCATCACCCAGGAAATCGCCTTGGGCTGGTATTCGGCCGAAGCGGTGTCGGTCGCAGCAAAGCGGTAGAAGCCCTGCGCCGACATGTAGATCCCGGTGAACAGCGAGCCGAACAGCATCAGCGCGAAGGAATCGGTCTGGATCGCGCGCGCCACAAGCAGGGCGCCGATCCCGCCGCCCGCGGTGCCGACCAGAAAGCCCGCCCGCCGCCCGCGGTTCTGCATCAGCGCGGCCAGCGGCCGGGCGGTCAGCACCGATCCCAGCACGATCATCGACAGCGGCAGCGTGGCCCAGCACGGGTTGGGCGAGATCATCTGCCCCGCCAGCCCGCCGACGGTGAAGATGACCGACATCTGCGCGCCAAGCACCGCCTGTGCGATGACAAGCACGATCACGTTGCGCCGGGCGATGGCGTCGGAGGCGGGGGAGGGCTGAGTCGCAGTCATGCAGCCAGAAGACTCCCCTCGCCGGCAGGCGCAAGCCCGGATCCTGCGCATTCCGCCAGCGCGATGCGGCGCGGCCGGCCGGGGGGTTGCCAGCGCCCGCCCGGCATGGCCCTCTCGGCGCCATGAATCGACGCCTGAACGCCCCCCCGAACGAGCGCCTGATCGAGACCGCCGCCTGCGTGGCCGAAGGCGCCGCCTGGCTGGCCGCGCGCCACCCCGTGCTGGCGCAGGCGCTGGCCGAGACCGGCCCCCTGCCCCTGCGGCGCCATGCCGACGGCTTTCCGGCGCTGCTGGACGCGATCCTGGGCCAGCAGGTCTCGACCGCCTCGGCCCGGGCCATCCGCGCGCGAATGGAGGCCGCCGGGCTGTTCAGCGAAGACGCCATCGCCGCGGCCGACGAGGAGGATCTGCGCGGCGCCGGCCTGTCGCGGCAGAAGATCCGCTATGCCCGTGCCCTGGCCGCGGCGCGGCTCGACTATCCCGCCCTGCGCGCCGCACCCAGCGATGAGGTGATCGCCAGGCTGGTGGCGCTGCCCGGCATCGGCCGCTGGACCGCAGAGATCTATGCCATGTTCGCCCTTGGCCGCGCCGATGTCTTCGCGCCGGGCGATCTGGCGCTGCAGGAGGCGGCGCGCCTGCTCTACAGCCTGCCGGAGCGACCCTCGGAAAAGGCATTGCGGGCCCTGGCCGAGGAATGGCAGCCTTGGCGGGCAGTTGCAGCGCGGCTGCTCTGGGCCTACTACCGGGTCGACAAGGGCCGCGAGGGAATTTGATGACGCGCGAGTTGAAATTCGGCCGCAAGGGTGCGGCGCAAGGCAAGGCGAAGGCGCTGGTGGTCTTCCTGCACGGCTATGGCGCCGATGGTGCCGATCTTCTCGGGCTGGCGGATGTTCTGGCGCCGCACCTGCCCGGCGTGGCCTTTCTCGCCCCCGATGCGCCGGAACCCTGCGCCGGCGCACCCTATGGCCGGCAGTGGTTTCCGATTCCCTGGCTGGACGGCTCGACCGAGGCGGCGGCCGAACAGGGCCTGAAGGCCGCCGCCGCCGATCTGGACGCCTTCCTCGACGCGCGCCTTGCCGCAGAGGGGCTGGCCCCGGCCGCACTGGCGCTGGTCGGCTTTTCGCAGGGCGCGATGATGGCGCTGCAGGTCGCTCCGCGCCGCGACGCCGGGGTGGCCGGCGTGGTTGCGATTTCCGGTCGCCTGCTGGCACCCGAGCGGCTGGCGGCCGAGGCCCGGGTGAAGCCGCCGATCCTGCTGGTGCATGGCGACGAGGATCCGGTCGTTCCCTTCGCCGACATGGGTCTGGCCGGCACGGCGCTGGTCGAGGCCGGGTTCGAGACCTATGCCCATGTGATGAAGGGCGCGGGCCACGGAATAGCGCCCGACGGGCTGGGCGTCACACTGCAGTTCCTGAAAGAGCGGCTGCCCGGCTGAGCCGGTCGCCGTCAGCCGCGCGCGCCCGATCTGCGCCCCCCGATCTGCACCGCCCCCGCATCGCCACCGCCAGGCATCACCACCGCCCGGTGACGGCCTGTCGCATCAGCCCCCAGCGCCGGGAAAATTCCGAAAGCGCCAGCCGCCCCTCGGCCACCGCCGCGGGATCGTCGGCCGCGCGGGCCAGGATCGCCGGCGCCTGCCAGCCCGGCAGCAGCGCCGCCGCTGCCGCGCGGGGCACGCCATGGCGCAGGTGCCGCGCCTCGGCCAGCCGCAATTGCCCGGCCCGGGCAAGTTCTGCCACTGCACCGGGCGAGGGGTCGGGCAGCGGCGCCCTGCCCCTTGCCACCAGATCCGGTACCGCCGACAGATATCCCGCCAGCCCTGCCGCCCAACCATAGGCCCGCACCGCCCCCTCGGCCGCATCCGGAGCGCCCAGTGCGCGCGCGGCCAGCCACATCACCCCGGCCCCGGTCTCCTCGATATAGGCCGACAGCGCCGCGGTATCGGCGAAAGGCTCGCCCCAGGCATCGCGCCGCCGCGCATCGATCAGCCGCAACAGCACGTCGACAGGCAGCCCCGCATCGCGGATCACCTGATGCAGCGGGCCCGCCACCTCATGCGCGCGGGGCAGCGGCGCCTCCACCGCCTCGCGCCACCATTGCAGGCGCATCTCGGCAATCAGCGGCTCCGAGGCAAGCCAGGGCGCCCGGGCGATTTCCAGGTTGAAGGCATAGATCGGAAAGAGAAGCTCGCGCGCCCAGACGGGTGCGGCCATCGTGGCGCGAAATCGGTCGGGATCGCCCCGCCCGACCAGGGCCGCGCAATCGGCCACGCTCATCCCGGCACCGCCACGGTCAGGTAATAGCCATAGTCGTCGCCATGATCGCGCCAGAGGTCGATCTCGGCCTGGGTGGCATCGAGAACCGCCGCCATTTCGGCATCGGCATCGGGGCGCAGCGCATCGATCCGCGCCTGCAACGGGCCGTAATAAGAATCCCAGGCGGCCTTTCCCAGCCAGATCGCGCCGCGAACCCGCCAGCCCGCCGCCTCGACCCGGGCAAGGTGGCCGGCCAGATCGCGCATGTCCGGGTAGTCGCGGTTCCAGAACGCCTGCGCCGCCGCCGAAGGCCGGGCGCTGCGCCAGAGGCAATCGGAAAAGGCCACGGCACCGCCGGGACGAAGATGGCCGGCCCAGGCCGCCAGCGCTGGCTCGACCCCCGGGCCATAGGCCGCGCCCGCCGACCAGATCAGGTCAAAGCTGCCCTCCGGCGCCAGCATGTCGCCCGCCAGCGCCGTCACCCCCGGCTGTTCGGCGCGGATGCGGTCGATGAAGGGCTGGTGCAGGTCGATCCCGGTCAGCGCTGCGCCCGGGCGCAGCCCCGCCAGCAGCGCCAGATCCGCCCCCGGTCCGCAGCCGGCATCCAGGATGCGCGCCCGTGCCGGCGTGCCGGCGCAGTCGAGCGCCCAGGCCAGGCTGTCACGGTCCCCCGGCGCCTCGCGCGGCAATCCGCTGTGCAGGGCAAAGAACGCATTCATCGCGCCACCGTCGCCGGCACGGCCGCAGGCTGGCCCACGTCGCGGATCAGCTTCCACTGGACGGCATCGAGCAGGGCCTCGAAACTCGCATCGACGATATTCGCGCTGACCCCCACGGTCGACCAGCGCCGGCCCTGCCCGTCCTCGCTGTCGATGATGACCCGTGTCACCGCCTCCGTGCCGCCCTGGGTGATGCGGACCTTGAAATCGACCAGCTTCATGTCGTCGATCGCCGCCTGATAGGGCCCGAGATCCTTGGCCAAAGCCTTGGAAAGCGCATTGACCGGCCCGCGGTCCGCCCCCGCGGCATCGAGTGAATCGGACACCGACATCATCTTCTGCCCCGCCACCTTCACCTCGACCACCGCCTCCGACAGGCTGAGGGGACGGCCGTCCGGCCCCTTCCTGCGCTCGACCGTTACGCGATATCTCTTAACATCGAAGAAATCCGGACTGAGCCCGAGCTCGCGCCGCGCAACCAGTTCGAAACTCGCCTGCGCACCGTCATAGGCATAGCCCTGGTCCTCGCGCGCCTTGACCAGATCGAGGATGCGCGCCAGCCGCGGATCACCGGCCCCGACCTCGATCCCGGCCTGGATCAACCGGGCACGCAGGTTCGACTGCCCGGCCTGGTTCGACATCGGAATGACACGGGCATTGCCGACCGCCGCCGGCGGAATATGTTCATAGGTGGCCGGATCCTTCAGGATCGCGCTGGCATGCAGCCCCGCCTTGTGGGCGAATGCGCTGGCGCCGACATAGGGCAGCGCGCGGTTCGGCACCCGGTTCAGGATGTCGTCCAGCATGCGCGAAATGCGCAGGATGCCGCTCAGCGCCTCGAAGGTGACGCAGGTCTCGAACCGGCCGGCATAGGGCGGCTTCAGAAGGAAGGTCGGGATCAGCGTCGTCAGACTGGCATTGCCGCAGCGCTCGCCAAGACCGTTCAGCGTGCCCTGCACCTGGCGGCAGCCGGCATCGACCGCGGCCAGCGAATTGGCCACCGCATTGCCGGTATCGTCATGGGCATGGATGCCAAGCCTGTCGCCGGGGATGCCGGCCGCAATCACCTCGGCCACCACACGGCCGACCTCGGCCGGCAGCGTGCCGCCGTTGGTGTCGCACAGGACAAGCCAGCGCGCGCCGGCATCGCGGGCCGCCCGCAGGCAGGCAAGCGCATAGCCGGGATTGGCGCGGTAGCCGTCGAAGAAATGCTCGGCATCAAACAGCGCCTCGCGGCCGCATCCGGCGACATGGCGGATCGAAGCCGAAATCGCCTCCAGGTTTTCCTCCAGCGTCGCACCAAGCGCGGTGGCGACATGAAAGTCGTGGGTCTTGCCGACCAGACAGACCGCCGGAGTTGCAGCGTCGAGCACCGCCGCCAGCACATCGTCATTGCCGGCCGACCGGCCGATGCGTTTCGTCATGCCGAAAGCGGTCATCGTCGCCCGGGTGGCCGGGGCCATGGCAAAGAACTCGCTATCGGTCGGATTCGCGCCGGGCCAGCCGCCCTCGATGTAATCCACCCCCAGCGCATCCAGCGCCCGGGCGATCTGCACCTTTTCGGTGGCCGAGAACTGCACGCCCTGCGTCTGCTGCCCATCGCGCAGCGTGGTGTCGTAGATGTAGAGCCTTTCGCCCATCGTTCGCCCTCCGCAAATTCCTTCGAAGGAATTTGCAATTTTCTTTAAAGAAAATTGTCCGGAGTTTTCAAAAACTCCGGACGCGCCCCGGGATCGCCGCCAGTCTTGCGGCATCAAAGTCGGGACCGGCAACAAGTTCCACCCCCGCCTTCGCCATCCGCACCTCGACTCCTGCCGCGATCAGTGCCTGCTTCAGCGCATCAAGCGCCGAGAAATCCTTCGTTTCCATCGCCGCCGCCCGCAGTTCGACCAGGTGCTCCACCCAGGGCGACAGATCGATCCCCGCATCGTCCCAGCCGCCCAGGCCGTCCGAGAGAAGCCCCATCAACCCGGCAGAGGCTTTCAGCCCGGCCGCATCCCCTGCCCGTGCCAGGTCGTGCAGCACCGCCAGCGCGCCCGCGGTGTTCAGATCGTCGGCCAGCGCCGCGACAACCGCCGGATGCACCGAGCCCGGTGCGGTCGCTGCGGTCATCTCGCGCCATTTCCGCAAGGTGATCTCGGCCTGCCGCGCCTTCTCGGCCGTCCAGTCCATCGGGCTGCGGTAATGCGTCATCAGGAAGACGAAGCGGATCACCTCTCCTGGCACGCCCTGATCGAGCAGATCCCGCACCGTGAAGAAATTTCCGAGCGATTTCGACATCTTCCGGCCCTCGACCTGCAGCATCTCATTATGCAGCCAGATCTTGGCAAAGGCGCCATGCGGATGGGCACAGGCGGATTGCGCGATCTCGTTCTCATGATGGGGAAACTGCAGATCCAGGCCGCCGCCATGGATGTCGAAACTCTCGCCCAGAATCTCGTAGGACATGGCCGAGCATTCGATATGCCAGCCCGGCCGCCCGCGACCCCAGGGCGAAGACCAGCCCGGCAGCCCCTCGTCCGAGGGTTTCCACAGCACGAAATCCAGCGGATCCTCCTTGAACGGCGCCACCTCGACCCTGGCACCCGCCATCATGTCGTCGACCGAACGGCCCGACAGCGCGCCATAGGCCCGGTAGGACCGGACCCGGAACAGCACATGCCCTTCCGCGACATAGGCATGGCCGGTTGCAACCAGCCCCTCGATCATCGCGATCATGGCGCCGATATATTCCGTTGCACGCGGCTCATGATCGGGGCGCAGCGCACCCAGCGCGTCGGTATCGGCGTGGTACCAGGCGATGGTCTCTTCGGTCCGGCCGCGGATCAGCGCCTCCAGCGTGCCCGGCGCGCCGGCCGCGCGCCGGCGCAACGCCTCGGCGTTGATCTTGTCGTCGACATCGGTGAAGTTGCGGACATAGGTCACATGTCCTGTCCCGTAGACATGGCGCATCAGCCGGTAGAGCGTATCGAACACCACCACCGGCCGGGCATTGCCCAGATGCGCGCGGTCGTAGACCGTGGGACCGCAGACATAGATCCGCAGATTGGCCGGATCGAGGGGGACGAAATCCTCCTTCCGGCGCGTCATCGAGTTCATCAGGCGGATCTTCACCATCTCTCGGTTCCTGTCGCAGGCAGCATCCCCGCGCGGGACCGGCATTCTCATCCATCCGGGAATGACGAACTGCCCGCGCGACCCAAGGGTCAGCGGGTAATGCAGCAGATCGGCATGTTGCGCAATGTCGTCATGGCCGGGAAATTAGCGCAAGCCTCCTGTCGCGCCAAGCGATTCTGCGCCATGCTGCAGCGATGATCCGGCATTTCGTGAACGCAACCTGTGGCCGCCTGCCGGGGGCCGAATGGTCCGACCCCTGGGGCGGCGGGCATGATGCCTGGAAGGTCGGCGGCAAGATGTTCGCCTGTCTCGGCGTGAACGAGGCGCTTGGCGTCGCAGTCAAATGCGCCGATGTCGAGACGGCGCAATTGCTGATCGAGGTCGGCCGCGCCCGCCGCGCGCCCTATTTTCACGCCAGCTGGGTCAGCATTCCCTGGGGGCTGGTCGCGGAAGAGGAACTGGCCGAGCGGATCGAAACCTCCTATCGGCTGATCCGCGGGAAACTGCCCAGGGCGGTGCAGGCCGGCCTCGGCTGAGCTTGCCCGCGCGGCGCGTCCGTGGCCCTCTGCTCCCGCGGAGGGCGATGCGATGAATCATGACGAACTGAACCTTTGGTCGAAACGCGCGGCCGACTGGGCGCAGGAGTACCACGCCGGCCTGCGCGCCCGTCCGGTGCGCGCGCCGCTGCGCCCGGGGGCGGTGGCGGCAGAACTGCCCGCGGCAGCACCGGAACATCCCGAGGCGATGGCCGCCATCTGGGCCGATTTCGAGCGGATCGTTCCGGCGCATATGACCCATTGGCAGCATCCCCGCTTCTTTGCCTATTTCCCGGCCAATGCCTCGCCCGCCTCGATGCTGGCCGAACAGCTGTCCAATGCCATCGCCGCGCAGGGCATGCTGTGGCAGACTTCGCCGGCCGCGACCGAGATCGAACAGGTGATGATCCGTTGGCTGGCGCAGGCGCTGGGGCTGCCAGGGGGCTTTGCCGGCACGATCCATGACAGCGCCACGACCGCCACGCTCTCGGCCGTGCTGACGATGCGCGAGACCGCACTCGGCTGGGACGGGCTGGACCAGGGCCTGTCGGGCCAGCCGCGCCTGCGCCTCTATGCCAGCGCAGAGACCCATTCCTCGGTCGACAAGGCGGCGCGGCTGTCCGGGATCGGGCAGGGCAACCTGGTCAAAGTGCCGACCGATTCCGGGCTGTCGATGGATCCGGAGGCGCTGGCCGCTGCAATCCGCGCCGATCGGGCGGCAGGTTGGCGGCCCGCCGGCGTGGTCCTGTGCGCCGGCGGCACTTCGGTCGGCGCCTTCGACCGCATCGCCGACTGCATCGCCGTGGCAAGGGGCGAGGGCCTGCCCGTCCATGTCGATGCCGCCTGGGCCGGATCGGCAATGATCTGCCCGGAATTCCGCGCACTCTGGGCGGGCGTCGAGGCGGCGGATTCCATCGTCTTCAATCCGCACAAATGGCTGGGCGCGCAATTCGACTGCGCCGTGCAGTTTCTGCGCGATCCCGCCCCCCAGATCCGCACGCTGGGCCTGCGCCCTGCCTATCTGGAAACCGCCGGCCGCGAGGAGATCGTCGACTTCAACGAATGGACGGTGCCGCTGGGCCGCCGGTTCCGCGCGCTGAAGCTGTGGTTCCACCTGCGCGCCTATGGGCTGACCGGCCTGCGGGCAATGATCCGCGATCATGTGGCCTGGGCGGCCGATGCCTGCGAAAGGTTGCGGGCGTTCCAGGAAATCGAAATTGTTACAGAGCCATCGCTGTCGCTCTTCACCTTCTGCATGAAGACAGAGGCGGAAACCGCCGCGCTGTTGCAGGCGATCAACGACGAGGGCCGGATCTACCTGACGCCCACGCGCCACGCCGGGCGGCTGGTGATCCGGGTGCAGGTCGGCAGCCTGGCCTGCACAGCCGCGGATGTGGGAGAGATCGCCACCACCGTCGCGCGCCACCTGCAGCGCGCCTGAGGCCTGACCCGCCACCGAAGGCCAAAGCCCGACAGGCCGCCGCCTAGCCTTCGGCCTTCTCGGCCAGCAGCAGCCACTCTTCCTCGGCCTCGGCCAGCGCCGCCTGCCGTTCCGCCATGCCCTCGCTCGCCTTGCGGAACTTCACCGGCTCGCGGGTGAAAAGCTCGGGCTGGGCAAGGAATTCCGCCAGTTTCGCGATCTCTGCCGTCAGCCGGTCGATCTGCCCGGGCAGTTCGTCCAGCCGCCGCTTCTCGCTGAAGGTCAGCCCCGCCGCCCTGGCCCGTTCCGCACGCGCCGGCTCCTCGCGCCGGGGCGACGGCCGGCCGGCTTCCGCCATGGCCGGCACGGATGCGGGTCGCTGGGCGGCATAGTCCGACCAGCCGCCGGGATAGACCGTGGCGCGGCCACCCTCCTCGAGCGCCACGGTCGTTGTGGCAATCCGGTCGATGAAATCGCGATCATGGCTGACCAGCAGCACCGTGCCGTCGAATTCGCCCAGAATGTCCTGCAGCAGATCCAGCGTCTCGACGTCGAGATCGTTGGTCGGCTCGTCGAGGATCAGGAGATTCGCCGGCCGCGCCATCAGTTTCGCCAGCAGCAATCGCGCCTTCTCGCCCCCCGACAGCGAGCGCACCGGCGCGCGCGCCTGGGTCTCGTCGAACAGGAAATCCTTCAGATAGCCCACGACATGGCGCGGCATGCCCCGCACCATCACCTGATCCGCCGCGCCGGACACCGCCATCAGCGGATCGCCGGTCAGATTCTCCCACAGGCTGGCCTCGGGATCGAGACGGGCACGGCTCTGGTCGAAGACGGCGATTTCCAGATTGGTGCCCAGCGTCACCGTACCGGCATCGGGCGCGATCTCGCCGGTCAGCAGCTTCAGCAGCGTGGTCTTGCCCACGCCGTTCGGTCCGACAAAGGCCACCCGGTCGCCGCGCAGCACGCGCAGCGAGAAATCGCGGACGATCACCCTGTCGCCATAGATCTTCGTCAGCCGCTCGGCCTCGATCACCCTGCGGCCGGAAAGCGGGCCGCTTTCAAGGCCGAAGGCCGCCGTCCCTTGCCGCCGGATCTGCGCCGCACGTTCCGCCCGCATCGCCTGCAGGGCGCGCACGCGGCCCATGTTGCGCTTGCGGCGCGCGGAAATACCCTCGACGGCCCAACGCGCCTCGGCCTTGATCTTGCGGTCCAGCTTGTGGCGGGCCTCGTCCTCCTCGGCCCAGATCGTCTCGCGCCAGTCCTCGAACCCCGCGAATCCCGTATCGCGCCGGCGCATCTCGCCACGGTCGATCCAGAGCGTTGAGCGCGTCAATGCCCGCAGGAAGGCCCGGTCGTGGCTGATCAGCACGAAGGCCGCGCGGGTCTGGGCAAGCTCCGCCTCCAGCCATTCGATCGCCTGGATGTCGAGATGGTTCGTCGGCTCGTCCAGAAGCATCAGTTCCGGCGCCTCGGCCAGAAGCTTCGCCAGCGCCGCACGCCGCCGCTCGCCGCCCGAGGCGGTGGCCACCGGCGTCGCGGGATCGAACTTCAGCCCCTCGGCCACCACGGCGATACGATAGGATTCCTCGGCCGGCAGGCCGGAGGCGGCGTAATCGCCAAGCGTCGCCCAGCCGGCAAGATCGGGATCCTGCTCCATATAGCCGACCGTCACCCCCGCCGGGATGACCCGGGTGCCGCGGTCGGGCTCCACCAGCCCGGCCATCACCTTCATCAATGTCGACTTGCCCGAGCCATTGCGGCCGACCAGCGCCACCCGGTCGCCGGCCTGCACCGTCAGCGACAGCCTGTCGAAGACCGGAGTACCGCCGAAGGTCAGCGAGACGTCGGACAATTGCAGAAGGGGTGCGCGCGCCATGATCCCCGCCGCTTAGGCGCCCGGCGCCGGCCAGTCAAGCCGCACCGTCACGCCGCCGCACCGCGCAACTCCCCCCGGCCGGCCAGCCTCCCGGCCAACCGGCATGCCTTCCTCTTGACCGAAATACCCTGCGGGGG
>JACSRN010000164.1 GCA_014879735.1 Paracoccaceae bacterium | reverse complement strand
GCCGCCGGGGCCGCCACCACGCTGGAACTGTTCTTCGACCTCGTCAGCGTGATCGCCATCGCCGCCGTCACCGCCGGCCTGCACCATGCCATCAACGAAGGCCATGGCATCGAGGCATTGCCGCGCTTCGTCTTCATCTTCGTGGCGATCTGGTGGGCCTGGATGAACTTCACCTGGTTCGCCTCGGCCTTCGACAATGACGACGTGCCCTACCGCATTCTCGTGATGGTGATCATGGGCGGCGAGCTGATGTTTGCCGGCGGCGTCGGCTATTTCTTCGACACGCTGGATTTTTCCATCGGCATCGTCGGCTGGGTCGTGATGCGGGTCGGCATGGTGGGCCTGTGGCTGCGTGCGGCGGCCGGCAGCACCGAATACCGCACCACCTGCCTGCGCTATGCCCTGGGCATCACCCTGGCCCAGATCGGCTGGGTGGTGTTCTTCCTGCTGGCCTCGCGCGGCGGGACCGATTTCTTCCTCTGGGGCACCGTGGTGTTCCTGATCGAATTCTCGGTCCCGGTCTGGGCCGAGAACGCCCGCGCCACCCCGTTCCACCGCCACCACATCATCGAGCGCTATGGTCTTCTGATGATCATCTCGCTGGGCGAGATCCTGCTGCCGATCAGCATCGGCTTCGGTTCGATCGCAGAAGGCGACGGCAGCGGCGCGATCCTTGTCACCTCGATCTCGGCGCTGGTGATCGTGTTCGCCGCCTGGTGGGTCTATTTCTGCGAGCAAGAGCACCTGCCCTCGGCGCGCGTTCCGGTCGCGCTGCTGTGGGGCTACGGCCATGTCTTCGTCTTCCTGGCCGCCGCCCTGCTGGGCGCGGCACTCGCGGCCGAGATCGACGCCAACGGCCATCACGGCAGCGCCACCCCGGCCGAGATCGGGCGCTGGCTCGGCGGCGGGCTGGCGCTTTACGCGCTGGCGCTCTGGGTGGTGCGCGACCTGCTGCATGCCCTGCCGCCGGTCCGGCAGGTGGCGTTGCCGGGCATGGCCATCCTCTTCCTTCTGGCCGGCGCGCTCGGCGCGCCAAGCTGGGCCTTCGCCGGGCTCTGCGTGCTGATGGTCGCCTGGCGCGCGCCCTGGGCCAGCAACGGGCCGATCTGACGAAACCCGGCTGCGAGGTGACGCTTCCAGCGCTTGCGCCGGCGCGCGGGCGCGCTAGACAGGCGGGGCGCGCAGGAGAATGGCCATGACCGAAGACGCCCTCGTCATCTTCACCCCCTCGGGCAAGCGGGGGCGGTTCGCCCGGGGTACGCCCGTCCTGACCGCCGCCCGGCAGTTGGGGGTCGACCTCGATTCGGTCTGCGGCGGGCGCGGCATCTGTTCGAAATGCCAGATCACCCCGGGCTACGGCGAATTTCCCAAGCACGGCGTCACCGTGGCGGCCGACGCGCTGTCAGACTGGAATGCGGTGGAAGACCGCTACAAGCGCATCCGCGGCCTGATCGACGGCCGGCGGCTGGGCTGCCAGGCCCGGGTGATGGGCGATGTCGTCATCGATGTGCCGCCCGAAAGCCAGGTCCACAAGCAGGTGATCCGCAAGTCGGCGACCGAGCGGCACATCGCGATGGATCCCGCCACCCGCACCGTCTATGTCGAGGTCGACGAACCCGACATGCACGAGCCGACCGGCGATCTGGAACGGCTGCAGCGGGCGCTGGCCGGCGCCGGGATCGAGGCCGCCGAGGCCGACCTGTCGGTGCTGCGCCGGCTGCAGCCGGTGTTGCGCCGGGGCGAATGGAAGGTGACGGTCGTGCTGAACCGCGGCAACCACGACACCGCGCACCGCATCCTCGACATCTTCCCCGGCTTTCACGAGGGCGGGCTTTACGGGCTGGCGGTCGACCTTGGCTCCACCACCATCGCGGCGCATCTGTGCGATCTGACCGACGGGCGGGTGCTGGCCTCCTCTGGGTTGATGAACCCCCAGATCCGCTTTGGCGAGGATCTGATGAGCCGGGTCTCCTATGCGATGATGAACCCCGGCGGCGATGTGGAGATGACCCGCGTCGTGCGCGAGGCGGTCGACCATCTGGCGAAATCCGTCGCCGAAGAGGCCGGGATCGACCCGGCGCAGATCTATGAGATGGCGATCGTCTTCAACCCGGTGATGCACCATCTGTTTCTCGGCATCGATCCGGTGGAGCTGGGCCAGGCGCCCTTCGCGCTGGCGGTGGCGCAGTCGCTCGCGCTCGATGCGCGCGACCTTGGCCTCGGCAGCCTGAACCACAATGCGCGGGTCTATGTCCTGCCCTGCATCGCCGGCCATGTCGGCGCCGATTGCGCCGCGGTGGCGCTGGCAGAGGAACCGCAGAAATCCCAGGACATGGTGCTGATCGTCGACGTCGGCACCAATGCCGAACTTCTGTGCGGCAGCGCGGCCCGCGTGCTGGCCTGTTCCTCGCCCACCGGCCCCGCCTTCGAGGGCGCACAGATCAGCTCGGGCCAGCGCGCCGCACCCGGCGCCATCGAGCGGATCGAGATCGACCCGGCAACGAAGGAGCCGCGCTTCCGCATCATCGGCGTCGAGCAATGGTCCGACGAGCCGGGCTTTGCCGAGGCGGCGCAGCAGACCGGGATCAGCGGCATCTGCGGGTCCGGCATCATCGAGGCGGTGGCCGAGATGCGGATGGCCGGGCTGGTCGATGCCAGCGGGCTGGTTGGCGGACCGGAACAGACCGGCACCGCCCGCTGCGAGCCGCATGGCCGGACCTTCTCCTATCTGATCCATGACGGCACCGCCGCCGGCGGCCCGCGGATTTCGGTGACGCAGGGCGATATCCGGGCAATCCAGCTGGCGAAATCCGCGCTTTATGCCGGCGCACGGCTGCTGATGGACGAGCTGGGCATCGACCGGGTCGACCGGGTGGTCCTGGCCGGCGCCTTCGGCGCGCATATCAGCGCGAAACATGCGATGGTGCTGGGAATGATCCCCGACGTGCCGCTGAACAAGGTGTTCAGCGCCGGCAATGCCGCCGGGACCGGCGCACGGATCGCGCTGCTGAACCGCGGCGCCCGCGACGAGGTGGAACGGGTCGTCCATGACATCCACAAGGTCGAGACCGCGATCGAGCCGCGCTTTCAGGAGCATTTCGTCAATGCGAATGCGATTCCCCATGCGGTCGATGCCTTTCCCGAACTGGCAAAGGTGCTGCGGCTGCCGGAGGTGTCCTTCAATACCGGCGGTTCGGGGGGCGAAGGCGGCCGCCGCCGCCGCCGCGGCTGATGCGGTCACTGCCGGCCTGAGAGGACGGCAGTGACCCCCGCCGGCGCCGGCTGACGGGCCGCAACTTCTGGCGCGCAGCGCGCCGGCACATCGAACGAACGGCGGGCCGTCAGGATCAGAACCGCCCGGGCACCGCGCAATCAGGATGCAGGGAATCCGCGCGGCAATTGCGCGTTCGATATCATGCACCCCAACCTGAACTCATGTCGGCAATAGCAGGAACAGGTCACGAATACCGGGGGGAACATCAAACGAAATGCCCGACGGGGATGCGGTTCAAGAGAATGAGAGTGCCCGAAGCCTTGCAAAAGACCCGATCCACGCAAGCGTTGCATTTCCAAACCTGCCGGCGCTAGTATCGCAAATCTTTTTTTTTAGGAGGCTGTAATGACATTTGTTTCCATGTCCGGCAGATTCGGCATTGTCGAGCGGGTGCGTCCCCTCACCGGGTCGGAGCTTGTTCAGGTTGATCCTTCCGTCGACGGTATGCCCGGTGGCGGTAGCGTGGTCACGTGGACAGAGGTTGACGCCGATGGCGGCCTGAGCATTCAGGCCCAGATCTTCGATGCCGCCGGAAGTCCGCTGGCACCGCAGTTTCAGGTCAATGTTTTCGATGCGACCGACCAGACCGCGCCGTCGGTTACGGTTGCCGACAACGGCGACATCCTGGTCGCCTGGGTCTCCGCATTGCAGGATGGCTCTGGCGACGGCGTCTTCGGCCGGCTCTTTTCCTCTACCGGGGCGGCGCTTGGGGGCGAGATCCTTCTGAACGCCACGATCGCCGACGATCAGAGCGCGCCCCAACTGACCAGTCTGGCACAAGGCAACTATCTGGCAGTCTGGCATTCGGTCGGGCCAAATGGCATAGAGGAAAGCATTGTCGGCCGTATCCTCGGCGCGGACGGAACTCCGGCGGGACCGGAGTTTGAGCTGGTCACGGATTTGCCAATCTATCTGGGCGGGCTTACCGAATCCGCCACTATCGAACTGGCGGATGGCGGCGCATTCGTGTGCTGGGCTGTCGGTAGTCCCTATTCTCGTGGCAACATAGGCGGGCGTTTTCTCACGCCGTCCGGCGCCTTCGAAACCGGACCTTTGACCATCTCTTCCACGGCCATACGCATGGATCCCCAGTCACAACTGCAGGTTGTCGAACTTGCCGGAGGGGATCTGTTCGTCGCAGTGCGGGGGATCCAGCAGGTTAGTGGAAGTGACGACGGTCGCGAGGCTGAACATTTCATCATAGGCCAGCGGATCAGCAGATCGGGCAGCCATGTCGGCGGCCTGCAGACCCTCGCGGAGGGGGAAGATGTATCCTCCATCACCGATTTTGCCATCAGGGCACTTCCGAACGGCGGTCTTCTTCTGGCCTGGGGCGAGGAGACCTCGCGGAATGGAAGCGCGGGCCATCTGAGATGGTTCGACGACGATTTCGTCCAGGTTGGATCGACCTTCGGTTTTCCATCGGGCACCGGGATCAATGACATCAATATCGACTTGACGGAGGACGGGTCCTACCGGCTTGTCTGGGAACGCCCGCATGGTGACGGAGACATCCTGTCGACCGGCGTCATTCGGCTGAGCAGCCCGCCCGAGGGGCAATTCAATGTCGTCGGTAGCAACTTCGTGGGCCGAACGCTATCGCTGGATCGGGACATCACCGATCCGGATGGCATCGACGGCAGTGGCGAGACGCTGCAATGGTATCGCGACGGCACGGCCATTGCCGGCGCAACCGGCGCCTCCTATACCTTGACCGCCGATGACCTGGGGCATCGGATTACAGCCAGCCTCAGCTATACCGACGGATCGGGAGCCGCAGAGACGGTGATGAGCGCGCGGCCCGCCCCCGTCGGTATCGCATTTCCTGAACCCGATTCCGACGGGGCTTACACGGGCAGCGCCGGAACGGACTGGATTTTGGGATCATCCACCGATGACACGCTTATCGGCCTGGACAGCGCCGATATGCTCATCAGCGATGACGGCAACGACAGGCTGTATGGCGGCGATGGTGCCGATACGCTGAATGCGGGTGCCGGCGACGATTTCATCTTTGGCGGTGACACCCCCCTCGATCAGGGCGATCGGATCTTTGCCCGAGAAGGAAACGATTGGGTCGATGCCGGACATGGCCAGGACGAGGTCCATGGCGGGGAGGGCAACGACACGATTGACGGCGGAATTGGTCATGACACGATAGTGGGCAATGC
Source organism: Paracoccaceae bacterium (assembly GCA_014879735.1). Classification (GTDB taxonomy): domain Bacteria; phylum Pseudomonadota; class Alphaproteobacteria; order Rhodobacterales; family Rhodobacteraceae; genus Pseudogemmobacter. The sequence goes on along the minus strand of JACSRN010000164.1, from coordinate 11,681 downwards.
CGGCAACGACCAACTCAATGGTGCCGGGGGAGCGGATGCGTTTTTCGGCGGACCGGGCAACGATTTCATGAACGGCGGTTGGGGGAATGATCGGTTGAACGGTGGCGCAGGGGCCGATAGTTTTTTCCATCATACCGCTTATCAACATGGCACCGACTGGATACAGGACTACAATGCCGCCGAAGGCGACGTTCTAGCGGTCTTCGCCGAGAATTCTGTCTCGCACAGCAACTTCCGGGTGACTTTCGCAAACACCCCAGGCGCCGGCGATCCCGAGATCGCCGAGGCTTTCGTGACCTATACCCTGCCCCGGACCGCCCCCTGGGACGACCCGTGGAGCTATGTCATCCTCGTGCTGGTCGATGGAGAGGCACAAGACCAGATCAACCTCATGATCCGTGGGACGGTGGTCGATCTGCTGGTCTGAACATCGTGCAGCGCGACCTGCCCGGGCGCGCTGCACCGCCCGGCCACGACCCGATCACGGCAAGGCGAATATCACCCTCGCGCGTGCCGGGAATATCCGGAGAACCCGGCCCGACCCGGCCGATGCCTCCGGCACGCCATGGGACAGGCCCGCAGAAAGACCCGGACGGGCCCTGCCCGGTACGAAAGGCGCAGATGTCAGAGAGGGAGAACTGCTGCACCACATCGGCGCGGTGGAGCGGGTGAAGGGAATCGAACCCTCGTCATCAGCTTGGGAAGCTGCTTCTCTACCATTGAGATACACCCGCGACGTCGGGTTGCATAACGCCTGGCGGGTTGAGTTGCAAGATGTGGCGGTCCGGCCCGGGTGCCAAACCGCCAAAATTCGCGCCGCGCACCGGCCCTAACGCAAGGTCAGGGTCGCGCGCCTGCCCGCGCTCGGGTTGGGGCGGGGCTTGCGGGCACGGCCTGGCGCGACGGGGAACGACGGATGCCCGGCGGCCTGGCGGGTGCCGGGCCGCCCGGCCTGGCACCCGCCCCCCAAAACCACCGCGAGCCTGCGACGGCGGGGCCGCGCTCTGCCGCGAAGCGGCTTGTTCTCTGGGCAGGCGGGCGCTATCCCGAAGGCCGACCCTGAGATGGAGACACCAGAGATGAACGACGACATCAAGCGCAACGGTACCGGCCCCCGCATGTCCGAGGCGGTCTGCTACAACGGCATCGCCTGGCTGGCCGGTCAGGTCGGCAATCCCGGCGAGTCGGTCGCCGACCAGACCCGCAAGTGCCTGGCCGAAGTCGACCGCATCCTGGCCGCTGCGGGGACCGACAAGACCCGCATCCTGTCGGCGCAGATCTGGCTGGCCGACATGTCGACCTTTGCCGAGATGAACGCGGTCTGGGATGCCTGGGTGCCCCAGGGCCATACCCCCGCCCGCGCCACCGGCGAGGCAAAGCTGGCCGCGCCGGATTATACGGTCGAGATCATCGTCACCGCCGCGCTGAAATAACCGGCCACTGTTCCCCAGGGAACTGTGCCGCGAAGACGGCAATCCTATCCTTCAGGCTGCGGGGCACATCCGCCCCGCCAATTGAACCTGAAGGAATATCCAATGGCCCTCTCTTCGCACAAGCATATTGCGCCCGGCATCGTGTTGGGCATTCTTCTTGCAGCGCCGGCCACGGCCGGATCCCTGACCGTGGCGCGCTGCAATCTCTTGACTGACGGCGCTTTCCGCCCGGCGCTGGTTGTCGACCGCGACGGGGTGAGGGCCATCCACCAGATCGGCGAGGACGGGCTGACCCGGACTATCGCCTTTACACCGGAGGCGGCACTCGACTGGGTCGGGCAGCTTTACGGCGTCAGGGCCGACAGCTTTCGCGATTGCGGCGGCGGCGGCGACGATCATGGCGACCGCCGCCCCCGTCCGGCCGCGCCCGACCCCGATGATGATGACGACGATGACGACGATGACGGCGGCGGTTGCGGTGGCGGCGATTGCGGCGGCGGCGATACCGCCTGATCCAACCGCCGGACAGGAGCCAGCGCCATGATCCCCCCTCGCGTTCTTCTGGCCAACAGTTGCGGCATCGGTCGCGGCCACATGGTCAACCTGCGCATCGCGGCCGAGGCGCTGGGGCCGGGCTTTGCCTATGACGCCGCCCTCGCCCGCACCGGCCATGCGGATGAACTGTCCGGCCCGCTCGGCGCGCGGGTGATCCGCGCGCCGGCCCTGGGGTTCGGGCCGCATTCGCAGGCAACCCCGGCGCGGGGTGCCTCGGCCAGCTGGGGGCAGTATCTTGCCGATATCGGGCTGTGCCGCGACGATCTCGTGCGCAATCAACTGCGCTGGTGGCGGCAACGGATCATCGACAGCGATGCGGCGGTGCTGATCGCGGATGTGGCGCCGCTGGCGCTGCTGGCGGCCCGTGGGCTGAAGGCCGAGGGCTGGCAGATCGAGACGATCCTGGCCGGCACCGGCTATTCCGCACCGCCCGCCGACCTGCCGGCCTATCCGATCCTGCTGCCCGATGTCACCACCCTCGGCCATGACGAGACGGCGCTGCTGGACCGGCTGAACCGCATCCTTGCCGATGAGGGCATCCCCGGGCTTGCCACCCTGCCCGACATCCTGCGCTCGGACACGCCCTTCACCACCAGCCTGCCGCTGTTCGACGCCTATGACGGGTCGCGCGGCGACTGGCCCGTGCTGCCGCCGCTGGAGCGGCTGCCGCCCCAGGCCGGCTCGGGGGAGGAGGTCTTCGTCTATGTCTCGACCGCGGCCGGGCGCAACCCGGCGGTGCTGGATCTGCTTGCCGACCTGCCGCTGCCGCGGCGCGGCTACATTCCCGGGCTTGCCGCCGATCAGGCAGCGCGGCTGGCTGCCTCGGGCATGGTTCTGTCGGACCGGCCGCTGCCGCTGGAGGAGATCGCGGCGCGGGCACGGCTGTTCGTGAACCTCGGCCAGCATGGCACGCTGATCATGGGGGCCTTGATGGGCGTGCCGCAGGTGGCGCTGACCCAGCATCTGGAGCATCTGTTCCATGCCCGCAGGCTGGAGGCGCAGGGCTGCTGCCTGGTCCGCCGGCCGCACCAGATCCGGCACGAGGAAGTGCGCGCGGCGATCCTGGCGGCCCATGGCGATGCCGGCATGTCGGCGCGGGCGCGCCGGCTGGCCGCGACATTGCGCGCCGACCAGCCGGCCGATGTGCGGGCACTGCGCGCCGCCAGGCTGGCGCCGGCCGCCGAACGGGCGCGAAGCTACGCCTGAGCCGTCAGGTAATCCACCAGCTGCGCAGTGGAGCCGTCCTTGCCCTCGGTGCCGACCCTGCCCTCCAGCACCGGCTGCAGTGCCAGGGCCAGTTCCTTGCCCAGTTCCACGCCCCATTGGTCGAAGGAATTGATGCCAAGGATCACCCCCTCGACAAAGACCCGGTGCTCGTAGAGCGCGATGATCTGGCCCAGAGTGAAGGGCGTCAGCTCGGGGAAGGCCAGCGTGGTCGAGGGCCGGTTGCCCGGAAACACCCGATGGCGGGCCTGCCGTTCCAGTTCGGCGCCGGCATAGCCCTTTTTCGCCGTGATCGCCCGCGCCTCGTCGAGGCTGCGCCCGCGCATCAGCGCCTCGGACTGCGCCAGGCAATTCGCGACCAGAAGAAGGTGCTGGTGGGCCAGATCCGCCTCGTGCCCGCGGCGGGCCACCATGAATTCGCAGGGAATGACGCGGGTGCCCTGATGGATGAGCTGGTAGAAGGCATGCTGGCCGTTGGTTCCCGGCTCTCCCCAGACCACGGGGCCGGAATTGACCACAAGGGGAGACCCGTCGAGCGCCACCGACTTGCCGTTCGATTCCATCTCCAGCTGCTGGAAATAGGCCGGCAGCCGCGACAGGCGCTGCTCGTAGGGCAGGACGGCGCGCGTGGCATAGCCGCAAATCTGGTTGTGCCAGATGCCGACCAGCGCCAGCATCACCGGCATGTTCGCCGGGTAGGGGGCGGTCAGGAAATGCCGGTCCATCGCCCGCCCGCCGGCCAGGAATTCGTCGAAACGCTCTGGCCCGATGGCGATCATCAGCGAAAGCCCGATCGGCCCCCACATCGAATAGCGCCCGCCCACCCAATCCTCGAAGCCGAAGACCCGGGCGGGATCGATGCCATAGGCGGTGGTCCGGTCCAGCGCCGAGGACACGGCCGCGAATTGCGCCGCGGGTTGCGCCACCGTCCCTGCCATCCAGCGCCGGGCCGTTTCGGCATTGGTCATGGTCTCGATGGTGGTGAAGGTCTTCGAGGCGACGACAACCAGCGTGGTTTCCGGGTTCAGCCCGGCCAGCGTGTCATGCACATGCGCGCCATCGACGTTCGAGACGAAATGCACCCGCGGCCCGTCGTGAAACGGTGCCAGCGCCAGCGTGGCCATCGCGGGGCCTAGATCGGAACCGCCGATGCCGATGTTGACGACATCGGTGATGCGACCGCCCTGCCCGGTGATGCGCCCTTGGCGCAAGTCGCGGGCAAAGGCCGCCATCCGGGCGCGCGTCTCGCGGACGCCGGGCATGACATCCTCGCCATCGACCCGGATCACCGCATCCTCGCCGGCGCGCAGCGCCACATGCAGCACGGCGCGGCCCTCGGTGACATTGATCTTCTCGCCGGCAAACATCGCCGCACGGCGCCCGGCCACATCGGAGGCCTCGGCCAGCGCCAGCAGCAGATCGCGGCCGGTCCCGTCGATATTGGTCTTCGACCAGTCGAAGACCATGCCGTCGGCCCGCAGCGAAAAGCCCGCCGCCCGGCCGGCATCGGCCTCGAACAGCGAGAGGATGCGCCGCTCTCCCAGACCGGCATGATGGGCCTTCAGCCCCGCCCACTTGTCCATCGCCCGCCCCCGTTCCTTCGTGGTTTCGTCATTCCGCCCAATGCACCTCGGCCTGATCCAGCACGATGCGGATCGGCGCCTCTTCGGGCGGCAGCGTCGCGGCCCGCTCGATGGCGGCGCGCTTTTCGGCGCCGGTGATCAGCACATGGATGCGGATCGCCGCGCGCAGCACCGGGGCGGTCAGCGTCACCCGCGGCTCTTCCTGGCCGGGGGCGCGCATCGGCATCAGCAGCGGCGCGCCATGCGCCAGCGCCTCGGCCAGCCGGTCGGCGCCGGGAAAAAGCGAGGCGGTGTGCATGTCCGTTCCCATCCCCAGCAACAGGACCGAGATCGGCAGATGCGGGCGCAGGCCGTCTTCCAGTGCCGGGATCGCCTCTTCCGGCTCGGCCGTGGGCGCATGCAGCGGGATGAGCCGCGCCTCTCGCGCCCGGCCGCGCAGCAGGCGGTCCCGCAGCAGCCGGGTGTTCGAGCGTTCCGAGGTCTCGTCGACCCAGCGCTCGTCGTTCAGCACCACCGCAACCTTCGGCCAGTCCAGATCGACACCCGACAGGATGTCGAAGACCTGCGCCGGCGTGGTGCCGCCGGGCACGCAGAACGTGGCATCGCCTTCACGGCGGATCACCTCGGCCAATTGGCCGGTAATGATGTCGGCCAGTTTCAGATACAGAAAGTCCCGGTCCGGATATTCGTTGAAATTCATGATTTTATCTCCCGCCACCGCCGCCCGTCGCGGTGCATCAGCATCAACGCATCCTCCGGCCCCGAGGTTCCGGGATCGTAGGGCTGCGGCCGGTCTCCCCGTGTCTCCCAGCCCTCGATGATCGGATCGGTCCAGGCCCAGGCGGCCTCGACCTCGTCGCCGCGCATGAACAGCGTCTGATTGCCGCGGATCACATCCATGATCAGCCGTTCATAGGCATCGGGCGCGTCGTCATGCGCATCGCCCAGCGCCTCGGCATAGGACATGTCGAGCGGCACCTGCACCAGGCGCATCCCGCCGGGGCCCGGATCCTTGATCATCACCTTCATGTTCATGCCTTCGTCCGGTTGCAACCGGATGACAAGCACATTCTCCTTCCAGCCCGAGGCATCGTCAAAGATCGAATGCGGCGGTTCGCGGAAGGTGATGGCGATTTCCGATTCGCGGGCGCGCAGCCGCTTGCCGGTGCGCAGGTAGAAGGGCGTGCCCTTCCAGCGCCAGTTCGAGATGGCGACCTTGAGCGCGATATAGCTTTCGGTCGTCGAGGCCGGATTCTCGACATCGGCCAGATAGCTGCCCTCGCCGCCGCCAGCAAGATACTGACCCCGCACGATATCCTGCGCAGGCACCGGATCCAGCGCGCGGATCACCTTCAGCTTCTCGTCGCGCACGGCATTGGGGTCGAAATGATAGGGCGGCTCCATCGCGATCAGGCAGAGAAGCTGCATCATGTGGTTCTGCACCATATCCCGCATGGCACCCGACTTGTCATAATAGGCGCCACGGCCGGCCACGCCCACCGTCTCTGCCACGGTGATCTGCACATGATCGACATATTCCGATTTCCACAACGGCTCGAACAGGATGTTGGCGAAGCGCACCGCCATCAGGTTCTGCACCGTTTCCTTGCCGAGGTAATGGTCGATCCGGTAGATTTGGCTTTCGTCGAAATGCGCCGCCAGCGTGGCATTCAGCGCCCGGGCCGAGGCAAGGTCCCGGCCGAAGGGCTTTTCCACCACGATCCGCGCCTGTGGCCCGGCGATATTCTGGGTGTTCAGCCGCTCGGCCAGCGCGCCGAACAGCGATGGCGCGACCGAGAAGTAGAAGGCCTGCACCACATCGGGCCGCATCAGCGCCTTCAGCCGCGGCCAGCCGCTGTCGCCGGTGGCGTCGATCGCGACATAGGACAGCCGCGACAGGAACGCGGCGATCGCCTCGGGATCGCGCCGCGCGGCGGGCACGAATTCCTCGATGGCTTCGGCAACCAGCGCGCGGAACTCCTCGTCGGTGTTCTCGGCGCGGGCGGCACCGATCACCCGCGCATCGGGCGGCACCTGGCCGGCCAGCGCACGCAGGTAAAGCCCGGGCAGGATCTTGCGCCGGGCCAGATCGCCCGTGCCGCCAAAGATCACAAGGTCGAAATCATCGACCGGAATGACGCGCGAAACCATGACACCCCCGCAAAGTTTGGCATCGGACCGGGTCCTGCCCCGTCTCGGCTGCTGTTAGCGCTAACAGATACCTTCTAGCCTCCGATCCGCGGCCTGTCTAGCACCGGAATGCGCCGGGCCAAAGCCCTTTGGGCGCGATGCCGCGCCAGCCGACGGCCGAAGATGCGCCTAGACCTCCTCGACCGCCTCCCAGCGCAACGCCGAAAGCGCCGGGTTGGCCGCCAGCAACTGCACCGCCTGCTCGATGGCCTGCTCGACCGCAGCCTCGCCCAGAACCGTGGCGGTCAGCGCGATCTCGCCCTCGGTGCCCTCGCGTTCGATGGCCGCCAGACGCAGGCCCAGCGGCCCCAGGGTTCGCAGGATCAGCCCCCGCATCTCGGCCTCGGCGGCAGCGGGCAGCCGCAAATGCAGCCGGAAGGCGCGGCCGGAGGCTTCGGCCCCGACCCGGCGCTTCATCGCCTGGACCAGCGGCCGAAGGCCGAAGTTGATGAAGACGACAAAGCCGGTCAGCAGCAGGGCATGCGGCCAGGCGCCGATCCCCGACAACAACCCCACAGCCGCCGAACACCACAGCGTTGCCGCCGTGGTCAGCCCCTGCACGTTCAGCCCGTCGCGGAAAATGATCCCCGCGCCAAGAAAGCCGATCCCGCTGACGACCTGTGCCGCAACCCGGGTTGGCGAGACCTCGTTCGGAACCAGCGCCGAGAAGATCACGAAGGCCGCCGCCCCCAGCGCCACCAGCGCGTTGGTCCGCAGCCCGGCCTTGCGGCGGCGCAGCTGCCGCTCGATCCCGATCGTCGCGCCGCAGCCGGTGGCCACCGCCATATGCAGCGCCGCAGCGCCCAGCGAAACCACCATCTGCCCCTCCCCCTCCGCGAAAAGGCCAGACTAGGGGGCCGCGCCGGCAAATGTAACAGATTTGCGACGCAACCCTGCCAAATCCGTCAGGCTTCCAGCTCTGCATCCCAGTAGAGGTAATCGACCCAGCTGTCGTGCAGATAGTTGGGCGGAAACCGGCGGCCATGCGCCTGCATCTCTTCCGAGGACGGGCGCCTTGGCGGGCGGCGCAACTGCATCCCGGCCTGGCGCAGCGTCCTGCTGCCCTTCCTCAGGTTGCAGGGGCTGCAGGCCGCGACCACGTTTTCCCAGCTTGTCACCCCGCCGCGCGACCGCGGCAGCACATGATCGAAGGTCAGGTCGCCCTTTGCGCCGCAATACTGGCAGCAGAATTCATCGCGCAGAAAAAGATTGAAGCGCGTGAAGGCCACGCGCTTCTGGGGTTTGACGAAATCCTTCAGCACGACGACCGAGGGTATCCGGAACTCCTGACGCTGGCTTCGGACCACCTCGTCATATTCGGCAACGATGACCACCCGGTCCAGGAAGGCGGCCTTGATCGCCTCCTGCCAGGGCCAGAGGCTGAGCGGGTAATAACTGAGCGGGCGGTAGTCCGCGTTCAGCACCAGCGCCGGAAAACGTTTCAGCGCCGCCGGTTCGCGCACGAAACCAATTCTGAAATCTCCGTCCATGGCCGCCGAGACTCCGCCTTCTCTTGCCTGGCCGGATCCGGCCACCCCCGGCGGGCAACGCCGCGCGTCCCGCAGGCCAGACTATATCTGGGCGAAGCGCCCGCGCAACCCCCAGTCCCTGCGCGGGCCCCGGCCCCGGTCCCTGCGCGGGGTCCCGGCCTGCGGCCCGCTCGCCCGCCGGCAGGCCATGCCAGCACCCTGCCCCACCAAGGCAACAGCCCGGTGACAATGTGCCACCGCAAAGAAAAGGCCCCGCACCCTTGGGGATGCGGGGCCTTTCCTGCCGTCGCCTGCCCAGGATCAGAGCCGGGCGGCAACCGCTTCCCAGTTGACCAGCTTGTCGAGGAAGTTCGCCAGATAGGCCGGGCGCTTGTTGCGGAAGTCGATGTAGTAGCTGTGCTCCCACACGTCGCAGCCCAGCAGCGCGGTCTGGCCGAAGCAGAGCGGATTCACCCCGTTCTCGGTTTTCGTGACCTTCAGGCTGCCGTCCTTGTCACGGACCAGCCAGGCCCAGCCCGAGCCGAACTGGCCGGCGCCGGCGGCGGCGAAATCTTCCTTGAACTTTGCGACCGATCCGAAGGCTTCGACCAGTGCCTGTTCCAGCGCACCGGGGATCTTCTTGGCGTCACCCGGCCCCATGATTTCCCAGAACAGGCAATGGTTCCAGTGCTGGCTGGCGTTGTTGAAGATGCCGTTCTGTGCCACGGCACCGGCCTGGTAGGTGCCGCGGACAATGTCCTCGACCGATTTCGAATCCCACTCCGTGCCCGCGATCAGCTTGTTGCCGTTGTCGACATAGGCCTTGTGGTGCATGTCGTGATGGAATTCCATCGTCTCCATCGACATGCCCAGCAGTTCGAGCGCGTTGTATTTGTAGGGAAGGTCGGGAAGATGGAAAGCCATCGCAATCTCCTGTTCGAGGATGTGGTCGTCGCCGACTAAGAGCGGATCCGGCGCGAAGGTCAACCCCGCGCCGCGCCCAAGCCCCCTGCCGTCCCGGCTCAACGCAGCGCCAGTGCCCGCGGTTCCGGGTCGCAGCCGTTATTTTAGCGCCTGCCTGACAGATCCCCTCCGGGGAGAAGCCGCCGTCATGGCCCGCCGGCTGCGCCGTCCGCCGGGGCGTCAGCCGGATCGACGGGCTGCAGGACATTGGCGCCGTCTGACCGTTCCGCGATCCTGTCTGCACCTGCCAGCACCAGCGCCAGGCTGGCTGCCGGCGGCGTCAGTCCAACGCGCTGCCGGTCATGGCAGCATGCGACAAAAGGTCCATCGCATAGCCCGCAACCGAGCGGAAGGTGACAACGGTAAAGCCGCTATCCCTGGCCCAGAACGCCGCCGCGATCTGCGCCAGGCGCGAGCGGCGGATCTCGCCAGGCGCCAGCGCATCGATGTCGGCCGGTGTCAGCTTGCGCAGCACCTGATCGGCCCTGGCGCCCTCGATGCGGAACACGGCGCGGGCGTCGGAGACATCGACGGCCAGATGGTGCTGGCCTGCCAGCGCGCGGCCGAGCTCGTCCAGCGCCGCACCCAGCCCGGCATGCGGCAGGAGCAGAAGATATTCGTCGGGGCTCATCCAGCCGCAGGCACGATCGCCGGCAAATTCGATCCGGCGGGGCGCGGGCACGCCGGTCCCGCAGGCCGCCCCGATTGCGGCATCAAGCCCCGGCGTGCCGGGCTTGGCACGCAGCGTGATCATGCCGAAGGGGCCGACCTCGCGCACCGTCGCGAAACCGTCGAAGCGGGCGCCCTTCAGCGGCGAAACCGGATCAGGCATTGTTTCTCTCCCCTTCGGGATCAAAGAAGACCGGGCTCACGACACGGGCCTTTACCGTGCCCTCGCCCGACAGCGTGGTGAATTCCACCACTTCGCCGATGCGCGCGGGACCGTGACGCAGGAGGCCCATGGCGATGCCCTTGCCCAGCGTGGGCGAATGATAGGTCGAGGTGATGCGGCCCTGGGTATTGCGCTGGCCGTTGGCGTTCACCCCCGCTTCGATCGCGTAGGCACCCTCGGGCAGGACGGATCCGTCCAGCGTCTCGAACCCGACCAGCTTCCAGCGGTCGGGGCTGGCCAGATGCGTCCGCTGCTGCCCGCGCTTGCCAAGATAATCGGCCTTCTTCTTCGAAATCGCCCAGTCGAGGTTCAGGTCCTGCGGGATCACCGTGCCATCGGTTTCGTCGCCGATCATGATGAAGCCCTTTTCGGCCCGCAGGACATGCAGCCCCTCGGTGCCATAGGGCATCATGCCAAACTCGGCACCGGCAGCAAGGCAGGCGTCCCAGAAGGCGCGGCCAAGGTTCGCGGGCACGGCAATCTCATAGGACAGCTCGCCCGAGAAGCTGATGCGATAGATCCGCACCGGGAAGCCGGCCAGCCAGCCTTCGGACCAGGCCATGAACGGCAGCGCCTCTTTCGAGACATCCATACCGCCCAGCCGCTCCAGCACCGCGCGCGCCTTCGGGCCGACCACGGCCACCTGGGCATATTGCTCGGTCAGGTTGGCGGTATAGACCTGCCAGTCCCACCATTCGCATTGCAGCCAGTCCTCCATCCAGCCATGGATCCGGTCCGCCCCGCCCGAGGTGGTGTGGCACAGCCAGGTGTCCTCGGTCAGCCGCACCACCACGCCGTCGTCCGACAGGAAGCCCTGTTCGTTGCACATCAGGCCGTAGCGACACTTGCCCACCGGCAAGGTCGACATGACATTGGTATAGAGCATGTCGAGGAAGCGGCCGGCGTCCGGCCCCCGCACCAGGATCTTGCCCAGCGTCGAGGCGTCGAGCAGGCCGACATTGCTGCGGGTGTTTGCCACCTCGCGATGCACCGCCTGGTCATGGGTCTCTCCCGACCGCGGATAGGCAAAGGGGCGCTGCCACAGGCCCACCGGCTCCATATAGGCGCCCTGGGCGAGGTGCCAGTCATGCATCGGCGTGCGCCGCAAAGGCTGGAAGATCTCGCCCCGGGCCTCGCCCGCCAATGTGCCGATGGTCACGGGCGACCATGGCGGGCGGAAGGTGGTGGTCCCGACCGCCGGGATCTGGGAATCGAGCGCATCGGCCAGGATGGCAAGCCCGTTGATGTTCGACAGCTTCCCCTGATCGGTGGCCATGCCCAGCGTGGTGTAGCGCTTGGTATGCTCGACCGAGACATAGCCCTCACGCGCGGCAAGCTGCACGTCGCTGACCTTCACGTCGTTCTGGTAGTC
>JACSRN010000185.1 GCA_014879735.1 Paracoccaceae bacterium | reverse complement strand
CTGGACGAAGAAATCGAACGAGGGCCGCGAATACCTGGGCCTGAAGCTGGACGATCCGAGCTTCGCCGCCCCGATCTACGCCAACCTCTTCGATGACGAAGACGGCGACGGCTATAGCCTCATCTGGTCCCGCCCCAACACCCGCTGCGGCGACTGATCGCCACAGGCAAAGGCCCCGGTCGAAAGACCGGGGCCGATGGCTTCTTCCAGATCAGCGATAACCGATAGTCGGCGCCTGATGAGCCTCAGCGGTTCGCATCGTCCTGGAACTGACCGATCCGAGCCAGAATTTCGTCGAAGGCTTGAGCCTTCGCGTCGAACATCATCGGGGCCATGGCCCGGTAATCGGCGCGGAGATCCTTGATCCTCTCATCACTGGGCACGAGCCGCAGCGATCCGGGCTTTGCGGTGTCATAGCTCGCCCATGCTGAGCGGAAGAAGATCGACTTGTGCCGCGCAACCTGTGCCAGGAGGTCGAAATCCTGCGCGGCCGCCTTCCCTTCGTCGGTCTCAAGCAGCATGGCGATATCGTAGAAGTGTCGCGAGAAATATTGCGGCGTGGGTGAGCCATCCGGTCGATGGGCTTCCGCATGGAGGGCCGTTACCTTCTCCCAGAACGTGCGTTGGGCCGAGAGGACGGTCACAGTTGTGTCAGGGTCCTCGAAGAAGGCGGGGAAGTCATCAGCCGCATAGGGCCGGATCACCTTCTCCTCGGTCGGCCAGGGATCGCCGCGGGCTCCGAGTTCGAGTTTCACGCGGGGGGTGATGTAAGACATTCCGGCATATTCGATGTTGGAGAAAGCTGTCGGGTAGTGGAAGTTCGCTGTCTGGGCATCGGCAGGATCGATGACCAGAGACCATTCTCCCTCGTCAGGTTCTCCCAACGCTCCGACAAAGGCGGCCTGCAGAGCAGGGAGAAACCTGCCAGCGATATGGGTCGCGACATCGCTCCCGAGGTCATCGATCAGCTTCTCGGCCTTTTTCCGACCGAGTCCCGCCTTCTCGGGATCACGCTCGCCTGCGTATCCCAGGTCGGCGCGATCAAATGACAGGTCGATGTCTTCGGAGAACCGCCGGATCGCGTTGTATGCCTTGGACAGCGACGTCCCGCCCTTGAAGACAAGTGAGGCCGTCTCGCCCTTCGGTAAGGCAAAGATGCGCCTCAGGGTCCAGCAGACCCAGAAGTCCTTTTCGATGATCGTATTGGCGATACCCCGCATGGCGGCGCTTTCTCCGAAGAGTGCAGCCCGTTCGGTGGAGGGGAGACGGGCGACCTTATCCACGAAGGTCGCCCAATCCATGACCGGCAATCGACAGAAGAGTAGCGCGCATCCAGGCAGGCGCTTGAGCTGCGCTCTTGCTGAGGATCTTCTTGTCGCCGTCCGACAGGGTACGGGCCGCGACTTGCGCCACATCTGCAGCGCGGGACACGCCGACATGCCGCAGCGCTTGAACGACGGTCCCGGCAGGACTGCCGGGCGCAATCAGGTGCTTGGGTGAGGCATGGCGGAGGTCCACGATGCGCTTGCCCAGCACGACGCGCCGGGAGGGGCCATCGGTGAGCCAGGAGCTTTGGGCGGCAACCTGGGTCGAAAGGCCGAGCGCATTGGCCGCGCGGGCACCGTCGATTTGCAGGTGCGATCCGGTTTCCCGGGCGAGAGCCTGGGCAACATCGTCTGGCGCGGGGGACAGCGCCCCGAGTTTGGGGTGCAGCTTGGGAAAATCATAAAGCCCGCGGGCAAGCCGCCTTAGCTGTTCGGACTTCGCCAGCCGGGACAGGGCTTGGTCGACGGCAGCGCGGGAGGCGATGTCGAGGAAATCGCGCGGCGTGAAGACGCTGCCGCGCCCGTTTGCACGGACACGCTTCATGACCCGATCGGGAACAGAGGCGGATGAGATCGTCATGTGTCAGAAAATAGGCTATGTTTTTCTGACAATCAAGTGTGGTGATCTTGAGCCTGGATCAGTGCGGTGGCAGGGCAAGAGCGTTCCCACAGAAGATCATGGCACATCCCGGCAGACTCGGGACCGGGCTCTGGTCGTGCCGACGGGAGCCTGCCAAGCAGTCTCCCCCCATTCGGGCAGCGATCCCTTGCGCGACGGCCAGTCTGGCCGGCAAGAAGTAGATCCCGAAGGGTTCGGCACTTTGACCTGAAGCCAAGGATTTCCAGGTGTCGGGCAAGCCCGCCCGTATTCATCAGTCGCAGCCTTCCGCTTTTCCTTTCCGGCCCGAAACCTGCCGATCCTCGGCGACCAACATGGCGTCAAGGCTGGCGAGCGGTTGGCATCCTTTGACGGGGCAGGGCTCCTGTACAGGGTCAAAGCCCCATCCCCCGCTTCCATTCGCTGTCCTTGGTCCGATCCGTCTCTTTGACACTCAACCCCAGAGGGGTCGGCTACGCGGGCGTGCCGCCCTCGCGGATTTGGACGAGCCAAACGCACGAGGGTGATTGCAGATCCGGTCAGACACTTCGGGCGCCTGTCGAGCGGGGGATGGTCCTCCGCCCCCAAGAAGACAGGAGCCGACCCCATGTCCTACAAGGATGCCACCGCTTACGCCGCCAGCCTCGCCGCCACACTGATGGTCGCGATCACCGTGTTCCAGGCCGGGGACGGAACGCACGGGGCGATGCCGTCGGATGAATACGATGGCGACGAGGCCCTCGTCGCCCTGGAAATCGACCCCTGGCAGTGAGGCGCGAAAGCGCCTCACCCCTTCCGGGTCGCGCTCACCAGCGCGCCCGTCCGGGGAAACGGCGCCGAACCGAAGGGTCCGGCAAGGGAGAGGTCGAGGGGGGAGCGGGTAGGGCGAGCCCGCTGAGACAGAGAGCGGCGGCGGGCTCACCCTTATCCCGCTCTCCCGGAGATCCCGAAATGACCATTCATCTTCCCGGCCGCGCTGCGCTGGCCTCTGAAATATCATCCGAACTGTCCCGCATCTTGGCCGACCAGGCCGAGCGTGACGCTGCCGAAGTGGCGCTGCACGCCCGAAACAAAGAGGTGCTGTTCGACGGGCTGCGCCTTGTTGGCATCGCGCATGTTCTGATCAGCTTCGATGGCTCGGGCGACAGCGGGCAGATCGAAAGCATCGAGGCCCGCGATGACCTCGACCAGAATGTCACGCTGCCCGCCGCCCAGATCACCTTTGCCGGCATCGATTGGCAGAGTGGGGCACCCACCGAGCGCCGTCTGACCCTTGAAGGTGCCGTCGAAGAACTGGTCTACGACCTTCTCTCCGATACGCACTCCGGCTGGCAGGACAATGACGGCGCCTATGGCGAATTCTGCATCGATGCCCGCGCCCGGACCATCCATCTCGAGTTCAACGAGATGGGGTGGTTGCCGCCCTCCCCAGCCGCCACGCCTGTGTGCCAGGATGACGTG
>JACSRN010000068.1 GCA_014879735.1 Paracoccaceae bacterium | reverse complement strand
GCGCAAGGGCAGCCGATCAGGAGCAAGGCAAGGCCGCGATACACCCAGGTGTCCCAGGGTTGACCGAATGCCAGCGGCGGTACCACCACGACCAGCGCCGCAACGGCGACGATTGCGGGCATATACCAGCGGCTGAAACGGTCTATGAAGCGTTCGGTCGGCGCGCGCGCCTCCTCGGCCTCTTCGACCAAGCGGATGATGCGGGCGATGGTGTTGTCTTCCGCGCCCTTGGTGACCTTCACCCGCAGCGCGGCCTCAGTGTTGATTGCGCCTGCAAAGACCGCATCCCCCGGCCCGCGCGTTTTGGGGACGCTTTCGCCGGTGACCGGGCTTTCGTCCACGCCCGAGGTGCCATCCAGGATCTCGCCATCGGCCGGAATCCGGTCGCCGGGGCGAACAAGCACGGTCTGGCCGATGGTCAGGCTTGCGGCGGGCACCTCACGCGTGGTGTCGCCGGTGACCAGTTGTGCCGTTTTCGGGACAAGGTTCGCCAAGGCCCTGATGCCGTCTCGCGCCTTGCCAGCGGCCACGCCTTCGAGCACCTCGCCTACGGCGAACAGGAAAACGACCAGCGCCGCTTCTTCCGCCGCGTTGATGAACAGCGCGCCGATGGCCGCGATGGTCATCAGGCTTTCGATGGTGAAGGGCTGACCCATGCGCAAGGCGGAGAAGGCACGCTGCGCCACTGGGGCCACGCCGATCAGACAGGCGGCGACAAAGGCCCATTTGCCGATCTCGGGCGCAAGATACTCGATGATCCAGGCCGCACCGAGCAACAGCGCGGTGAAGATGACCAGCTTGCCCTTGGCCGTCTGATACCAGCGCTTGCCCCGGTCGGCGGGGTCATCATGGACATGGCCGGGGCTGCCGTGACCGCTGTCGTCGCGCTTTGCGGCGGCCGCCTTCGGGCCGTGGTCGTGCCCGGCGTGATCGTGGCCCTCATGTGCCGCATGGTCATCGTCATGCCCATCGTGGGCACCGGGCAGAACGAAGTCCTTCTTCGCCCCAACCGCGCGCGGCGCAATCTGATAGCCAAGCGCACGGACGGTCTTCTCGATCTTGTCCCGCTTGGTCTGCGTCTCGTCCAGGGTCAGCCGCAGGCGCTCCGTCATGATCCCGACCTCGACGCCGCTTACCCCCGGAAGACGCGCCACCGCATCCCTGATCTTGGTCGCGCAGGACCCGCAGTCCATGCCCGTCACGGTCCAGTCGCAGTACGTTTCGCGTGCAGCTTCCGACATTGTCATTCCTCCTGCCGCAGGGCGGGCAGTTGCTTTCATCGAATCAAGAACCTAATGTCTCTAGCAACTATAGCTTCAAGGGGAATCTGATGCTGACCATCGGAAAACTGGGCGAGGCAGCCGGGGTGAAGGTTCCGACGATCCGCTATTACGAACAGATCGGCCTTTTGCCCGAGGCGGAACGCAGCGCGGGCAACCAGCGGCTCTATGGCCGCAAGGCGATGGAGCGTCTGGCGTTCATCCGGCATGCGCGCGATCTGGGTTTCACGCTGGAAGCGATCCGCGATCTCCTCAGCTTGTCGGACAGACCCGACCAGTCGTGTGCCGCCGCAGATGCCATCGCAAGGGCGCAACTGGCCGAAATTGAAAGCCGCCTTGCCCGCCTGACCGCACTGAAGGCCGAACTCGAACGCATGGTCGTGCAATGCGCAGGCGGGAAGATCGCCGACTGCCGGGTCATAGAGGTGCTGGGAGACCATTCCCTGTGCGCGACAGATCACCGCCACCCAGAAAGCGAGGTGCCGTCATGACCGCGCCCGGCACACTCGCCATCTATGCCGGAGCGGCCCTGGCCGAAATCCTCGGCTGCTTTGCCGTCTGGGCCTGGATGCGGCAAGGCGCAAGCCCGCTCTGGCTGCTGCCTGGCCTGGTTAGCCTCGCCGTGTTCGCCTGGCTTCTCACGTTTGCCCCGGCCGATTTCGCGGGGCGCGCTTATGCGGCCTATGGCGGTGTCTACATCGCTGCCTCTCTCGTCTGGCTTTGGCTTGTCGAGAAGCAGCGTCCGGATGCTTGGGACATGACGGGTGCTGCGATTTGCTTGCTCGGCGGAGCAATCATCCTTCTTGCGCCCCGGGCGGCTTGATCAACAACAACACTCGGTCAACCGTTTGTGCGTTGTCGAAATTGTCTCCTCATGTCATGCACGTCGAATGTCGTGGATTGTCCGATCATTTCTTGCGGTGCTTTTGGCTGTGTCCCTGTTCGGGGCCGCAGTCAGTGAGGTATCGGCCGGACTTGCAGCGGAGATTGCGGCAGCTGCCGACCCGTGCTGCGAAGGCGATTGCCCTGAGGACACGGCATGCAGCGTCGCCTGCGAAATGATGGCGCGTGGCGGAATGACAATGCTCGCTCTGGTACAAGTCCCAGGGCTGTCCGTTACCGAGGAGGCATCTGCTGCTGTCCTGATGCTTCCTGACCGGCATCCTCCATCCGGGCTTCCGCCGGATGGCTTGAGGCGACCTCCCCGCATTTGACCCTGCCGCGTGCGTCAGCGCGCGGATGATGCCGTTTGCACCTGCGCCAGTTGGCTTCGCGGGTGCGCGATCGTTGCAATCAAAGGGTCTTCCTCATGACAAGCATGTTCCGCCGCATTTGCGGCTCCGTTCTGGCACTTCTCATCGGCGCATCTGCCCTCTGGGCAGGTGCCGACGACTACCGTTTCGAAGTCGTCTCGACCGACCATCGAGTCGGATCTGGGGTGACGATTGAACTTCGTCTGACCGATCTTCGCACCGGCCAGCCGGTCGAGGGCGCGGTTATCTATGCCACGCGCATGGACATGGCCCCCGACGGGATGGAGATGATGACCTCACCCGTCACCGCATTGCCGGCCGAAGGTCCGGGCACTTACTTGTTCAGCACGGATCTCACCATGGCGGGCGGATGGCGGTTTTCGGTGGCGGCCAAGGTGCAGGGTGAACCTGAAACCGTGAAGGCAGAACTGGAATTGCGAGCCGAGCCATGAGCGCGGTTGGCAAGCTGACTGCCGCAGTCCTTGTTGCAGGCAGTGCCGGATGGATCGGGCTGACCGCTGGCGAAAAGGGAATCACCGTGGCCAGCCTGATAGGCATGGCCGAGATGCAGCTTGCCGCGTTGATGGGCAATGACGCAGTCGCCATGCCAGGTGGTGACGCCCCTGAAGCAGAGCCAACCGGCCCGGTGATCTACTGGAGGCATCCAGATGGGTTGCCCGAATGGTCGGTATCCGAGCGGCAGACGGCGGATGGGCGGGACTTCCTGCCTGTCCTGGCAAGCGAGGATCTGTCACTGGGCCTTGCTCCCGAGCCCGCCGCAGAAACGGCCATGGCGGAAACAGGTGAGCGGACCATCCTCTACTACCGCAACCCGATGGGCCTGCCCGACACCTCGCCAGTGCC
>JACSRN010000184.1 GCA_014879735.1 Paracoccaceae bacterium | reverse complement strand
CCGCAATGGTTGCTGAACGCCGCCCGGCACTGGCGCCCAGCGGAAACACCTTGGCGGCGTTCAGCAACCATTGCGGGTCGAACACATCCTTCACCCGCATCTGCGCCTCCAGATCCGCCGGTGCATATTGCACCACCATCAGGTCGCGCTTCTCGACACCCACGCCATGCTCGCCGGTCAGGCAGCCGCCCACCTCGACGCAAAGCTTCAGGATCTCCGCACCCATCGCCTCGCAGCGTTCCAGATCGCCCGGCGCATTGGCATCGTAGAGGATCAGCGGATGCATGTTGCCGTCGCCGGCATGGAAGACATTCGCCACCTCCAGCCCGAACCGGCCCGAGATCTCGCCGATCCGCCGCAGGACCTCGGGCAGGGCCGAAACCGGGATCGTGCCGTCGAGGCACATGTAATCGTTGATCTGGCCCATGGCGCCGAAGGCCGATTTCCGGCCCAGCCAGATGCGCCTGGCATGGGCCTCGTCGCGGGCCTCTTCCAGCGCCACCGGGTCGTGCCGGCGGGCAATCGTGGTGATCGCGGCAAGCTGTTCGTCGATCTCGGCGGGGCTGCCCTCGACCTCGATGATCAGCAGCGCCGCGCAGGCCGGATAGCCGGCATGGGCAAAGGCCTCGCAGGCCAGGATGCAGGGCAGATCCATGAATTCGATCGCGACGGGCAGGATGCCGGTCCGGATGATGTCGGCCACGCAGGCCCCGGCCACCTCGTTCGAGGAAAACCCCACCAGCATCGGCCGGGCGCCCTCGGGCTTCGGCAGGATCCGCAGGGTCGCCTCGGTCACGACGCCGAGCTGGCCCTCCGACCCGCAGACCACGCCCAGCAG
This sequence comes from Paracoccaceae bacterium, assembly GCA_014879735.1. Classification (GTDB taxonomy): domain Bacteria; phylum Pseudomonadota; class Alphaproteobacteria; order Rhodobacterales; family Rhodobacteraceae; genus Pseudogemmobacter. Next base: position 2,565 of record JACSRN010000184.1, on the reverse strand, counting down.
ATCCAGCCCCCCCGCATCGGACCACGGCCCCCCCAGCGTCACCACCGCGCCATCCATCATCACCAGCGTGACGCCGAGCAGATTGTTGGTCGTCACCCCGTATTTCAGGCAATGCGCCCCGCCGGAGTTCATGCCGATATTGCCGCCGATGGCACAGGCCAGCTGGCTGGATGGGTCCGGGGCGTAGAACCAGCCCTCCTCCTCGACCGCGGCCGTCACCGACAGGTTGGTGCGCCCGGCCTGGACCCGGATGAAACGGTTCTCGTAATCGGTTTCCAGCACCGCATTCATCCGCGCCAACCCCAGCACCACCGCATCGCGCGACGGCATCGAGCCGCCGGCAAGCGAGGTCCCGGCGCCGCGCGGCACCACCGGCACCCCGGCCTCGGAACAGATGCGCAGGGCGGCGGACACCTCGGCCGTGGTGCGCGGCAGCACCACGGCAAGCGGCAGGCAGCGATAGGCCGACAGCGCGTCGCATTCATAGGCGCGGGTCTCGGCCTCGTCGTCGATCACCGCATCCGCCGGCAGCACCGCGCGCAGGCGGGCGACGATCCGGGCCTTGTCCGCAAGCACCCGCGCATCGGGAACCGGCATGTCCATGGGGGCCTCCTCGGGGAATTGGTAAAGTAAGATAACCAATTCCGGCGGTGCTGCCAAGCCTTGCCGCGCGGGGCCAGGGCCGGGGCAGAGCCGGGCGGGCCGGGGCGGATCGCCACCCCACGGCGACCGGCATCACAGCTATATGCCCTCCCGCCCGCATGCCCGCCAATCCGGATGCCCAGTAATCCGCGCGCCCAGTAATCCACATGCCCGACCGGCCCGCCGCCCCGGCGTGACCGCCGGGCCGGGCGCGCCGCGATACTGCAGCCGTCACCACCCCGCACGACGGTCCGGTCGGGCGGCGGCCGCTCCGCCCGACCGGGCATCTATCGGTGCCGCGCAGGATCGGCCGGCCGGACAGGTATCGGTGTCGCGCAGGATCGCCCGACCGGGCGGGTAGCCGCCCAGCGGGACCGCCCGGGCCCGGGCGCGCATCGGCGTCGCACCCGGGCCCGTCCCCGCACGCACACCGCACACCGACCAATCCGCGCCCGGCGCAGCGGCTTGCCAACCTGCGCGGGCGCGCAGCGACGACCCTGACGCCTCGCAACGACGGCCCCCGCCCGCGTCCAATCCACGCGGGCGTGCAGCAACCTTGGCCGCCTCGGTCGGCCCCCTCGGCTGGCCTCCCAAGCTGGCTCCCTCGCCTGATGCCGCGGCGGCAGGGGCCAACCCGCCCCGGGGGCGCAGCGGCACAGCCGCCCCGCGGAGGGCACGCCGGGGCGGCGCGACAGCATGCCCCTTGCGCCGCGCGGTGCTTCCTGCCACCTCTCACGCCATGAACTGGGTCAAGATCATACACATACTCGCGGTCATGGGCTGGATGACGTCGATCTTCGCCGTCCCCCGCGCCCTGATCTACTGGAAGCGCGAATGGGCGCGGCTGGGCGATTTCGGACCGCTGGGCGACCTGACGATCCGGCTTTACCGCTTTTCCTCCGGGCTGGCGGTGATCGCCATCGCCACCGGCCTGTGGCTGGCGTTTGCCGTCTGGGGCTTCGATCCCTGGGTGCATCTGAAGCTGGCGCTGGTGGCGCTGCTGGCACTGCATTACCTCTGGACCGGCGTTCTCGTCCGGCGCGGCCGGCGCGGCGTGTTTCGCGAAAGCGACCTCTTCCTGCGCATCTTCAACGAGATCAGCGTGCTGATCGTCATCGCCATCCTCTGGGCGGTGGTGGTCAAGCCGTTCTGACCGGGGGGCGCGCGGAATGGACAGCTTGGCCTTTCTGGGACGGGTCCCGCCGGGCGATCTGCTGGCGGTGGCGCTGATCGTCGGGTTCTGGCTGTTTTCCGGCTGGCTGATCGAACATCCGCCAAAGCGCCGGCCCTCGGTCACGGTGCTGATGCAATCCTACCGGCAGGACTGGATGCGGACCTTCGTCACCCGCGTCCCGCGCATCTTCGATGCGACGCTGATCGATTCGCACCGGCAGGGCACGGCCTTCTTCACCTCGGCCTCGATGATCGCCATCGGCGGCGGGCTGGCACTGATCGGCAATTCCGCGACCATGCAGGAGATCGCCGCCGACCTGCCGCTGGATACCGGCCGGATCGAACCGGCGCTGAAACTGCTGCTGCCGGTGATGCTGATGGCCAATGCGCTGCTGAAATTCATCTGGGCGCACCGGCTGTTCGGCTATTGCTCGATCCTGATGGCGGCGGTGCCGAACGATCCCGAGGATCCCGGCGCCTATCCGCGGGCCGCGCAGGCCGCCGAGATCAACATCACCGCCGCCCGCAGCTACAACCGCGGGCTGCATTCGGTCTATTTCGCGCTGGCCTCGCTGGCCTGGCTGTTCGGACCGGGCGCGCTGATCGCGGCGGCGCTGATCGCGCTGGCGGTGCTGATGCGGCGCGAATTCTGGTCGCATTCGCGGGCGGTGATCCTGGCCGGCGATCAGCCGCCGCCCACAGCCGAACCCTGACCACGCCCCCCGATCGCCCTGTCTCTTATACACATCT
>JACSRN010000102.1 GCA_014879735.1 Paracoccaceae bacterium | reverse complement strand
CGAGGTCCGAAACCAGAACGCAGAAATCTGCCAGCACGGCGAATGGAAGGTCATGTTCCATTCAATGCCAACCGCCTGAGCGCGCCGGGCCGAGACCGGCGGCTTTGGCCCGTGCCTGGCTGCAAGCTTCCCGAGCTATCCCATGTGGATTGATTGTCGCGATGACCGGCGCCTTGCGTCCTGCCACAGGTCTCTGCGCGCATCGCACCGCTCACCGGCCGGCGCAGATCCGGTCGGTTGCGGAAGAAATCCCTGGGCAGGCCATGGCCGGCGCCCCGGCCTTCGGGAAACCGCATGATACCTAAGGTTGAACACAATTGACCGCGACGAGGCTGATCCTACGATTTCGATCCAGCGTCCCGTGCATCAATCAAATCACCCGTCGAAAGAGCGTCAGATGGCCGATCGGCAGAGCATGCGGCATGTCCTGGAGCAGCTTGCGGCGGCAGGAGACCTGCATGAGGTGTCGCGGCCGGTAGACAGGCGGTTTGAAATCTCGGCGCTTCTGAAGCTGCGCGATCAGGGTCCGGCGCAGCTTTTCCGCAATGTTGCAGGCGCAGGGATGCCGGTCGTCGGCAACCTGCTGAACAGCCGTTCGCGCTATGCCCTCGGCCTTGGCATTCCGCTTGAAACCCTGGACGCACATTGCGCGCGGGCCGTCGAAGCCGGGATATCCCCGACAATCGTCGAGAATAGCCCGGCACAGGAGGTGGTGCATGAAGCGCCGCTTGATCTGGCAGCGATTTTGCCCGTTCCGACCTGGTTCGAACATGAGCGCGGCCCCTATATCACCGCCGGCGTGATCGTTGCCAAGGACCCCGAGACCGGCCTGCGAAACGTCTCGATCGCCCGGCTCCGGCTGGAAGGGGGTGGCCGGATGCTGGTGGGCATCGCGAAGAACCACCATCTCAATCTGTTGGCCGTCAAGGCAAAGGCGGCCGGAACCAGCCTTGAGATCGCGATTGCCATCGGGAACCACCCGGCCGTGCTGCTTGGTTCGCAGATGTATGTCCGCCTGGGAGAGGACGAGTTCGACATCGCCGGTGGCCTGTTGGGCGAGCCGGTCCGGCTGGTGCGCTGCAAATCCGTCGATCTGGAGGTTCCCGCCGAAACCGAAATCGTCATCGAGGCCGTGCTGAACCCCGAAGATCTGATCGAGGAGGGGCCGGTATCCGAATTCCCGGGCTTCTACGTTCGTTATGGCCCCGCGATCGCCGCGGAGGTGCGCATGGTGACGCATCGGGCAGACGCGATCTATCAGGCCGTTCTGCCGGGATATGCCCGCGAGCATTGTCTGATGGGCGCCGTGGCCATCGGCGCAACCCTTACCACCCAGTTGCGCAGCGTGATTCCCGCGGTGCGGCGGGTCTTTGTCACGCCGGGCGGCATGGGCCGGCTTCATGCGGTCATTTCCATGCACCAGCCACGCCTGGGCGAAGGCAAGCGGGCAATCATGCTGGCGATGGGGATGGTCAATCTTCTGAAACTGGTGACGGCCGTCGAAGACGATGTGGACCCTGAAGACCCGGTCGCGGTCGAATGGTCGCTGGCCGCCCGGTTCCGCGGGCATGAGGATCTGATCGTGATCCCCGGCGTCAAGGCGGACCGCTGCGATCCGGTGCACGAGGATCTGACAGTTACCAAGATTGGCATGGTGGCGACGACCCGGCCGGGTGACGGCGCGGCCGGCGGCCGTTCCGAATTTGTGGCGGTTCCCGCCGCCGTGCTGGCCCGCATCACCGCCGAGATCGAGAGCTACTGATGGCGAAGGTGGAAAAGCCGCGGGTGATCGTTGCCTTCAGCGGCGCGTCCGGGCCGGATTATGCGCTGCGCATTCTTGAAATGCTGGCCGAGGCCGGCGTCGAAAGCCACTTCATCATGTCGCGTTCGGCAAAGGTCTCTTTGGCGCATGAGAGCGACCGCAAGATACGCGATTTCGAGGATCGCGCCACGCGCGTCTACGACAACGCCGATCTCACCGCGCCGATTTCAAGCGGGTCGTTCCTGACCGATGGAATGATCATAGCGCCCTGCTCGGCCAAAACCCTGGGCGAAATCGCGGCAGGTATCGGCGGAACCCTGATCGCACGGGCGGCTGATGTCGTTCTCAAGGAGCGCAGGCGCCTGGTTTTGATGTTTCGCGAAACGCCGCTCAACCTTATCCACTGCCGCAACATGACGACCGTGACCGAGGCCGGCGGCATCGTCATGCCGCCAGTACCCGCCTTCTACCCCCGCCCCAAAACGGTGCAGGACATCGTCGATCACACGGCGGCGCGCGCGCTTGATCTGCTGGGCCTGCATCGCAGCGATGTCAGGCGCTGGAAAGACAGCTGAGCGGCGTTACCCCGCGGGATAGAGAGCACCACGGAAAATCTCGCACAGGCGCCCGATCTCGGGGCCAAGAACGCGGTCTTCCGATACCACGGGGACCTGGGCGCGGATCGTGGCAAGGAGGTCCCTGAGCGGGGTCGAGCGCGCGTCCCGGCCCTGCACCTCCAGCGCCTGGCTGGCGGTGACGGCCAGAAGGGCAAGGCAGGCATCCAGACAGCGCCCGGTGGTTTCCTGTTTGGGCCAGGCCAGGAATGCGGTCGCCGCAACATTGTCCTGTCCGAAGACCGACATGTCGCTGGGCGGCGTAAACGTGCGCTGCGCCGCCGCCCGCGCTTCCTCAAGATAGCCGACGATCGCCATCGGGATATAGCCTACGGCGCCGTGCCCGTCCGTATTGCCGGCGTCACGACCGACCAGCAGGAAATCGGGCAGCCCGCTGACACGGCCGTTCAACAGGCCGGACGACAGCCGCTCGCACAGCTGGCACAGCTCGACATAGGCCCCGGCGAGATTGTCCATCATCGGCGCCGCCATGGCATTGTTGTACCCGCCGTTGCTGAACGCCTCGCCATCGGGATGTTCGGGGGACGGCGGCAGCCAGACCGGGTTGTGGCTGACCGCGGCCAGCGCCAGTTCCGCCATCTTCCGGGCCTCGGCCAGGGCCCAATGCGCCTGTCCAAGCATGGCCGGAACACTGCGGAAGCTGACTGGCGCCTGATGGTCACGCTGCGGTATCGGATGATCATGGGCCAGCAGGGTGGCGAGACGGTCGAAAGCAACCCGGTTGTGCTCGCCGCCCCAAAGATCCGCCAGTTCGCGGCGGTAATGGTCATCCGGCGCATTGAACGCATCAATGGCAAGCGCCAGAACGTGCTCGGCCAAGGCAATGCGGCGCTCGGCCACCAGGGTCGCATCGGCCAGCAGCGCTGCCGCGCAGGGCGCGCCGTTGATGAGGGCACCACGTTCGCCGGAAACAAGGTCGCGGCTTCGGCTCAGGTCCGAAAAGAGCTTGTATGTCGCGAGGATCTCGCCCGGCCCGCCGTGACCGGATTGCGGCACCTCGGGAATGCGGTCCTCGTTCAGCATCGCGACAATCTCGCCGACCAGCCGCGGCGTGGCCCCGCCATGGCCGCCGATCAGGTTGGCCAGGCGCGCCAGCACCATGCCACGCAGGACGCGGCGGGGATAGGACGGGCCAAAGGGCACGGCCGCCGCCAGGGGCTTCATCCGGGCAAGGCGGTCCACATCACCGGCCGACATCGCCGATACCGCCATTTCGCCCTGGCCGACGCTGATCCCGTAGATACCCTTGTCGGCGGGAGTTGCGATCAGACTTTCGTAACGCGCGCGGAACCCCTCCAGCGCGGCGCGGGCGTCGGGCGACAGGGCAACGGGCGCGCCGTCCCAGGCGACGGCCTCATAGGCGCGCAAGGTGATGTCGTGGCGAGAGTTCAGGTTCAGGCTCATGATGCACCCGATTGCGATCTTCCTCTGCAAGCTATTGGCATGCCCGGGCGTTCCGGCATGCGCAATCCTTGCGGGCTCATGCGTTCACTCTGCAGCAATCCGGTCGACGATCTGCAGGACACGCCGGACAAGGCGTGTGGCCGCCTGCGCGCGCCGCCAGACCAGCCGTTGCGAAAAGACAGGGGCACCGGGCAGGTCGATACGCCGGATCGACGGGCTGTGGACGGGATAGGCGCCGGCCGGAATCAGCGAACAGTAGCCATGATCGGCAACCAGCCGGCCGATCACCGGCATCGCATCCACCTCCAGGATATGCGGCGGGTCGATCCGGTGCTGCAGAAGCCAGGCGTCAATCATCCGCCGCAGCCCCGAGCTTCGCCGCTGCACGACCAGTGGCGAGGTCATCAGGATCTGTTCGGGGCCCCGGTCGCCATCGAACCGCCCGACAACCAGTTCGAGCGCCGACTGCAGCAGCACGCGACTGGCGCATTCCTCGGGAATCAGGTCGGTCTCGACAATGACCGCATGGAGTTCGCCGGCGAGAAGCGCCCCGATCAGGGCGTCGGTGACATCCGTCTCGAGGCTGAGATGCGTTTCGGGCGCAGTCGCAGGCCACCGGGTGCAGAGTTCGGCCAGCACCCCCGCCAGCCGGCTTTCGGGGTGAAAGGGCGGAACCGATCCGATCCGCGTGGTGTGGAGGCTTTCCACGAACAGGCGGTTGCCATGGCCGATCAGCCCGGCCGCAATGTCGCAAAGCGGACGCGCCCGAGCATAAAGCGCCGCGGCGGCGGCATTCGCGGCCATGCCGTGACGATGCCGGTCGAAAAGTCGCTGTCCGACGATTGCCTCCAGCGCCGCGATCTGGCGGCTGATCTGCGGTTGCGTGACGCGCAGGGCGCTGGCCGCGGCGCCGATGCTTCCGGCCTCGAAGACCGCCACGAAGCGGGCGATGATCAGCAGCGACAGGTCCAGATCCTGACAGATGCGCAGCAGCGCCAGAGTGTCCGCCCCGGGCGGCACCTCACGCCCCTCCATGGCCAGAAGCCCGTCAAGGATCGCCCGGACGGCTGTCTCGACACCGGCCGCCGCCTGCGACGGCAAAAGCCGGCGCGGCGTGCGCAGAAAGAGCGCATGGCCCATGGCATCTTCGAGTTGGGCCATGCTGGCGCTGACCGTCGGCACCGAGACGCCAAACACCCGGGCTGTGGCGGTAAAGCTGCCCGTTTCAAGGGTTGCAAGGAAGTAGCTCAGGGACCGGACGGCAAGCATGCTGCGACACTAAGGATTTGTGCATTGCACATTCAGCGAAGCTTATGCCCGCCCCTTCCCCGCTTCAACTAGGCTGTCGCAGAGATAACGGTCACGCGGGGCGAGTGCATGGACTGCGATCTTGTAGTCACCGGCGATGTGGTTCTGACAGACCGCATCATTCCGCAGGGTTTTGTCGCGGTGCGCGGCGGGCGGGTCGTGGCTTTCGGCGAGGGACGCGGGCCTTCGGCGGCCGAGCGGCACGACCATGCCGGCGCCTGCATCCTGCCCGGCGCAATTGACGCGCAGGTCCACAGCCGCAGCCAGGCCGGGCAGGAGGGCTTTGCCTGGTCCACCCGCTCGGCCGCGGCGGGCGGCGTGACGACCATCGTCGACATGCCCTATGATGACGGAGATCTGATTGCGTCTGCCGATCGCCTGCGTGCCAAGGCAGAGGAAGCAGAGGGCGCGGCACGGGTGGATGTTGCCCTTTACGGGACCTGCCATCCCGATGAAGGCCCGGCGCGGATCGCCGAGATGGTTGCCGCCGGGGCCGCAGCGTTCAAGTTCTCGACCTTTGGCACGCATCCGACGCGGTTCCCGCGCATCGCGCCGCAAATGCTGCATGCCTGTTTCGCCGAGATCGCGAAACACGGGCTGACCGCCGGCGTACACAACGAGGATCACGAAGTTGTCGATGCCGCGTCGGAACTGGTGCGAGCATCAGGCATAACCGACTACCGCGCCCATGGGCTGAGCCGGCCCGAAATTGCCGAAACCCTTGCCACCGCAGAAGTCTATGAGATCGGGGCTGCGACAGGCTGCCATGCCCATATCGTGCATTGTTCCCTCGGGCGCGGCTACGACCTTTGCCGCGCCTACCGCGAACAGGGCCACCGGGCCAGCATCGAGGCCTGCATCCACTACCTCATCCTCGACGAGGAAGACGATGTCAGGCGCCTGGGCGGCAAGGCGAAGATCAATCCGCCGATCCGCAAGAGGGCCGAGCGAGAGAGGATCTGGGCGCATCTGGCGGCGGGCAATGTGACGCTGGTCTCGACCGACCATGTCAGCTGGTCGGAGGACCGCAAGACCGATCCCGACATGCTGAAGAACGCCTCCGGCGTGCCAGGTCTTGAGGTGCTGGTGGCGCTGCTTCTCAAGGGGCTGACACAGCGCGGCCTGCCCTTCACCTGGGCGGCGCGGCTGCTTGCGGAAAATCCGGCAACCCATTTCCGCCTGTCGCACCGCAAGGGCGCGATCGACATCGGGCGCGACGCGGATCTTGTCGTGATGGCGAACCGCCCCCGGGTCTATGATGCGGCGGCAAGCGGCAACAACATCGTGGGGTGGAGCCCCTACAACGGGATGGAACTGCCCTGGACCGTTGCCGCCACCTATCTGCGCGGCCGCATGGTCTTTGACGGCGCGCGGGTCATTGCCGAACCCGGCAACGGCCAGTTCGTCGCGCCGCTGCGATCCGCCGCGCCATGAACGGCCAGGCGGCCGCCGGCAACCATCCTGTCGATGCCGATCGGATCTGGGCCGATCTGATGGATTTGGCCGCGATCACCGACCCCGGGCGGCCCTACACCCGGCGGTCCTTCTCGCCCAGGTTTCTTGAGGGCCGGGCCTGGCTTGCCGATCGCTTCCGGGCTGCCGGGCTGGAAACCCGCATCGACCCCGCGGGCAATCTGATCGGCCGGCTGGAGGGGACCGAGCCCGAAGCCGGGACCATCGCCCTCGGCTCGCATTCGGATACGGTGCCCGATGGTGGCCGGTTCGACGGGACCGCCGGCGTGCTGGTGGCGCTGGGGATTGCGCGCACAATTGTCGGGCAGGGCATCCGGCTCCGCCACTCGCTTGAGATCATCGACTGTCTGGCCGAGGAGGTCAGCGAGTTTGGCCTGTCCTGCATCGGTTCCCGCGGCCTGGCCGGTGCACTCACCCCACAGAGCCTCGACCTCAGAAAGCCGGATGGCGAGTCGCTGCGCGAGGCCATCGCGCGCGTCGGCGGCGACCCCGACCGGATCGCGGTGGTGGCGAGGGACGACATTCGCGCCTGGCTTGAGCTGCATATCGAACAGGGGCGCGTGCTCGAGGAGGCCGGTGTCGACCTTGGCATCGTCACCTCTGTCGTCGGCATCACCCGCGTCGAGATCGAAGTCTCCGGGATGGCCGACCATGCCGGCACCACGCCGATGCATCTGCGTCACGACGCACTTGTTGCGGCGGCCGGGATGGTCGCCGAGGTGCGCCGGCTTGCCCTGCGCCGCATCGAGGCCGGCGGCGGCTATTTCGTGGCAACGACGGGGGAACTGACGGTCACGCCGAATGCGGCCAACGTTGTGCCCGGCAAGGTCCGCCTGCTGGTCGAGGCCCGCGGCGAGGCACCCGATTCCATAAAGGTTTTCCTCGGTGAGCTGGCACAGGGCACCCGCCGGATCGCCGAAGCCTCCGGCGTGACCCTGTCATCCTATCGGCTGCTGTCGGAGGCACCGCCCACGCCGTTCGACCCCGGGCTTGTCAGCACTCTTGAAGCTGCGGCCAGCAGGAATGGCGTGAGCTTTGTCAGATTGCCAAGTGGCGCCGGGCATGACGCCGTATTCTTCTCGCGCATCGCTCCGACGGCCATGATCTTCGTCCCAAGCCGGGCGGGACGCAGCCATTGCCCCGAAGAATGGACCGACAAGCAGGAACTGGCGCTCGGCGCCCTTGTCCAGTTCGACGCGATCCTGGAACTGGATCGCAGCGGCTGACTTCATCTTCCTCCGGACCACTGGATACCGCAGCCTGGCCCTGGCAGGTCGCCTCCGGCATCGCGGCCGATGGCCGGGCGCCAAACCGCCTCTCCACCCCAAATGGCCCGACAGTTTCTTGCGATCTGGCTTCTGCCACCTTCTGGCGGATGTCCTGGGCGCAGCCCTTCCGTTGACCGCGACAAACCACTTGAGGAAGGACAACGGCGCCGCAAGCGACAGCGGCCACCGCCATTGCCCTACCCTACCCGTTCGGCCAGCATCATCATATCGCGGTATTTCCGCCGTCCCGGCGCATCATCCTCCCCCCACCAGACCGCGCAAGACCGCCCACAGGCGACCGGCCGCGATCCCGGTGTGATGTGTCATGGCTGCGACACCAGCAATCCTTCCCGTTCCAATGGGGCGCGGCCGTAGAACTCACGCGGCCATCTTCAGCTTCATTGACCGAAATGCCGGTGATCGTGCCGGACCATCTGACCGAAGCCCAGCGCCGGGCGCTCGTGATCGCCCACAGGCGCCCGGTTCTACAACGATGCGATCCTCGTCACCGCCGTGGGCTCCCTACCGATCCGCGTCGGCCACCAGTTCACGTCGCCCACAAGCTCGGCCCGACCGACTAGAGCGGGCTGGTCTTCTGCAAGGGCGACCGCCGCAAGGCGACGGAGGCCTGGCTGAACTGGCCGCCGCGCGGTGCGGCCGACATCGCCGCCGAACCGGGGAGAGAGCCGCATGCCGTGGAACAGGTACTTATAGCCGCGATCCGCAGGCGCCGATCCGCGACGCCGTGAGCGTCGACAGCGATCTTGTCATTCTGATGGATGCCCAGAACCTCGGTTTCTGACCGAAGGCGATCTTCAGCCAGCCGTCGCAATCGCAGCCGTCATCCTTCGATGGGGTTGATTGAGTCTCGAGCCTAGCGGGAACCTGATTGCTACGGCCTCAAGGCCGAACCTCCTTCCAGAAATGGGTGTGCAGTGCTACGCTTCCAGGCATAATGATTTCGCAGTCATCTTCTGCATCCGACTTCCTGCCGAAGGCCTGGGGAAAGTCTGACAAGGCCGGCCGCTTTCACGCATTGCAGGCCCATTCGCTTGACGTGGCGGCCGTGTTCGAAGCCCTGTGCGCCTTGCCCGTGATTGGCCAGCACCTGGGCGCATTGGCCGGCCGCACGCTTTCTGACGGCGATCTGTCTCGCCTCGCTGCACTGGTTTATCTGCATGACATGGGCAAGCTCGAGCCGGGCTTTCAGGCCAAGGCGCGGCCCGAACTGGCCTGCCGCGCAGATATCGATCACTCTGCATACGGTCCGTTGTTGCTGAATCGCGCCACCATGCAGCAGACGGATCCGCTGCATGGCATCGCCGGCGAGATCATGGGGTGGGCGGATGACCCGGGCGAGTTGATGCTTGCGATCTTCGCGCATCATGGCCGGCCGGTGAAAGACCTTCCGCCGCTTGGGCGGCCGCGTGAGGTTGCCGGCTATGACCGCGCCGGGGCCAGCGCCGACTATGCGCAGATGTGGAACATGGCATGGCCCGACAGGAAGGCCGCGCATCCCTTGCCGGCGGCGCACGGCTTTGTGCACCTGATTGCCGGGCTGGCCGCGCTTGCCGACTGGATCGGGTCAGACCGCCGGTTCTTCGAATTCCAGGCTGACCCCGGCCCCGATTACCCCGAATACGCCCGGGAAGCGGCGCGCAAGGCCCTTCGGGAGATCGGAATGGACAGGGGCGGTACTTCCCCGCACACCGATTTCGGGGCGATTGCCGGGGGCGGCTTTGCACCACGTGCGGCTCAGCGGCTGGTTGGTGCCCAGGCCCCCCATGCCAGCGCGCTGGTGCTGCTGGAGGCGGAAACCGGCTCTGGCAAGACCGAGGCCGCGCTGTGGCGCTATGCCCTTTTGCACGCAGCCGGGCTGGTGTCGGGCCTCTATTTCGCGGTGCCAACCCGGTCGGCGGCGCGGCAGTTGCACCGCCGCGTCAACGAGGCGATGAAGCGCGTTTTCGGCCCGGACGCGCCCGAGGCGGTTCTGGCCATTCCGGGCCAATTGCTTTCGGGCGAAGCGACGGGCCAGCGCCTGCCCGGTTTCGAGACGCGGTGGGATGATGCCGAAGGCCCCCAGCCCGCCCGGTGGGCGGCGGAACATGCCACCCGTTACCTTGCGGCCTCTGTCGCCGTTGGAACGGTTGATCAGGCAATGCTGGCCGGGTTGCGGGTCAAACACGCCCATCTGCGCGGCGCGGCCCTGAACCGCAGCCTGCTGGTGGTGGATGAGGTCCACAGCTCGGACACGTTCATGACAGAGATCCTGGGCGAACTTCTGGAAGGCCATCTTGCCGCCGGCGGCCATGCGATGCTGATGTCGGCCACTCTGGGCAGCCGCGCCCGCAGCCGGCTGCTGGGCGTGCCGCTGCCAGAGATCGAGGCGGCCATTGCAGCCCCCTATCCCGCGCTCTGGTCGCGCGGCATCGGCCAGCCCGAAACCGAACCTGCGGATGGCCGCGCCAAGGCGGTGTCGATGGCGGCGCTGGCAACCATGGACCCCGGGGAAACGGCGCAGCAGGCCATCGCGGCGGCACGGCAGGGCGCGCGGGTTCTGGTGATCCGCAACACCGTGACCGCCGCCCGTGCCACTTTCGATGCCGTCATCGCGGCAGGGGCGGCCGACCTGCTGATGCAGGTCGAAGGCGGCCCCGCGCTGCACCATTCGCGCTTTGCCGCCGAAGACCGCCACTTGCTGGATCGCGCCGTCGAGGCGGCGCTTGCCCCAATGAAGGATCGCCAGCCGAAAGGCGTGATTGTCGTCGGATCGCAAACCCTCGAACAAAGCCTCGACATCTGTGCCGACTACCTGATCACGGACCTATGCCCGGTTGATGTCCTGCTGCAGCGGATCGGGCGCCTGCACCGCCATGACCTGCACCGCCCGGCAGGGTTCGAGGCCCCGCGCTGTCTGGTTCTGAGCCCGGAAACAGGGCTGGATCTACTGACGAAGCCCGCGTTCGAAAACGGCCTTGGGGCATGGAAGCCGAAAGACGGGTCCATTCAGGGCATCTATATGGATCTCGCCTGTCTGGCCCTGACCGAGGGGCTGATCGCCAGACATCCGGTCTGGCACATTCCCGCGATGAACCGGGAACTTGTCGAGCGCGCCACCCACCCCACGGCCAAGGCTGAAGAGATTGCCCGTCGCGGCGCAGCCTGGGCCGACTATGACGCACGCATCATCGGGCGCGAGGCGGCGCATCGCTGGCAGGCCGACAAATGGACCCTGCGCCGGGATGAACGCTTTCCCGACGGGTTCCCCGACAAGGAGGAAACTGTACAAACCCGGCTGGGCGTCTGTGGCCCGCTGATCCGCTTTGCCCCCGGCACGATCGGCCCCTTCGGCACCGAGATAGCGCAGATGGCCCTGCCGTCATATTGGCGCGGCGCCAGCGTGCCAGAGGCATTGATAAGGCCTGATCAAGCGGAGGGTGGGTTGCGCTTTGATCTGGGCGATCTGCACCTGTTCTATGGGCGCTCTGGCCTTGCCAGATTGCCTGCATCCAATGATTGACTTCCCCTCTGGATGAAAACAATCTTGCGATGAGTACTACCAAATCCAATGCCTTGACCAACGACACCATTGACGTAAGGGCATGATGAACCTCCTAGACGCCCCGCTCATCTCTACCCAATCTTCCCACCATACGCTTCCCGGTCTTTTCGCCGCGCTTTCGCGTGGTGAAGTTGATGCCTACCCTGCCCTGCGGCCACATCAGCGCCCGGCCTGGCATATGTTCCTTGTCCAGCTTGGCGCTCTGGCCCTGACGGGGGGCGCCATTGACACCCCTCCCCCCGAAGAGGCCGCCTGGCGCGAGTTGCTGCTGCGGCTGACGAGCGGCGACGCAACCGCCTGGGCGCTGACCGCTGCCGAGGACCGCGCCGCCTTCCTGCAACCCGCCGTGACGGCGGGTCTGAAATGGTCGCCGGTCGAGACACCGGATGCGCTCGACATGATCATCACGTCAAAGAACCATGACCTGAAGCAGACCGTTGCCCGCCGTGCCACGCCCCAGGATTGGCTGTTTGCGCTGGTCTCGCTGCAAACGATGGAAGGCTATGGCGGCGCGGGCAATCAGGGCATTGCGCGCATGAATGGCGGGTCGTCCAGCCGCCCGATGCTGGGTTTTGCTCCGGTGCGGGCCGATGGCAGCGGGCCGGATGTTTCGGCCTGGTGGCGGCGTGACCTGCAGCGCCTGTTGCAGTTGCGGCAGGCGGGCAAGGGGTTAAGCCTTGGCACCGCCGGCGGCCCCGCGCTGCTCTGGACGCTGCCCTGGCCGGAAGGCGGCAAGCTGCGGTTGCACGAGCTTGATCCCTGGTTCATCGAATCCTGCCGCCGTATCCGTCTGGTCCTCGATGGGGACAGGCTGTCCGCGCTGCGCTCCACCTCGAAAGAGGCGCGGATTGACGCGAAGGATGCCAAGGGCGTGACGGACGACCCCTGGACCCCGGTCAAGATGGACGATCCGCCGAAAAGCCTGACCCTGGGCACCGACGGCGATTTCACCTATGAACGGCTGTCAAACCTTCTGTTCGAAGCCGATGGCTGGGTGCGGCCGACCCTTGCCCATCCGGGCGAGGGCGAGGCGGCGGGCGTGATCGTTGCCGAGGCCATTTCGCGCGGCAACGCCAAGACCGAAGGCTTCAAGTCGCGGATCGTGCCGGTGCCTGGCTGGGCCCGCCGCCTGTTCGGGCGCGAGGATCTGGGCCACATGGCCGGGGATCAGATCGCCGAGATCGAGATTTTCGACAAGGCGCTGCGCAACGGGCTGGCGCTGGTCGCGGCCGGCGGGGACCGCGACAAGCTGGGGAAAGATCACTACGCCCGCGCCGGCGAGGCGCGGCGGCAGTTTGACCGCGCCGCCGATCGCCTGTTCTTTGAGGCGCTGTGGAAGCGCGCCGCCGCCACGGGCGACGACCGGCAAGACGCCGAGCACGCCTTCCTGACCGACCTGTTCCACGCCGCCCGAACGGCCTTTGACCTGGCCCTTCCGGCCATCCCCTGCGCCTCGATCCTGCGCCCACGGGCCGAAGCGCGTGGCCGCCGTGCCTTCGGGGCCACCATCCGTCGCGGCCATGGCAAGGGCGGCGACAGGCGGTTCGATTTCCTTTTCCCCAGCCCGGAGCGCCAGAATGACGAGGTTGCCTGACCCCGACCGGCGCGCCATCGCCGCCGCCGCCATCTCGGCCACACGCGCGATGCGCTACCTTTCCACCGGCGCCATGGCCGAGTTGCGGCGCATGGACACGGCGAACCCTGCCGCAGCCTACTGGAAAATCGCCGTCCAGAACCCCGTGATCGACCGCAACCGTGAGTCCTGGGTCACGATCCTGCGCATCATGGCTCTGCTGATGCCAAAGGGCGAACCGCCGCCAGAGGGACGGCATCTGCACAATGGCAAGCGTCCCTTCGGTCGGGTGCTGTGCGATGGTGGCGACCCCGCATGGCTGCCGCAGGGCGACAGCCCCGATGGCGTCTTTGGTGAACGGCGCCTGATGCAGCTTCTGGCCACACGCGGCCCTGCCCGCGCCGTGGCGCTGGAACGCGCCGCCCGCATGCTGGCGCCGCGCATCCAACCCGGATCGGGTGTCGATGTGGCGCAGATCGCGCTGGCCCTACTGGACCTTGACGATACGACGACCATCGCCCAGGCCTATTTTCGCCGCCTTGACGGCGCGATCCGCACTTCATCCGAGGAGAAAACCGAATGACCGCGCCGCGTTTCCTGCAAATCCACACATTGACAAGCTATGCGGCAGCACTTCTGAACCGCGACGACAGTGGCCTTGCCAAGCGCCTGCCCTATGGTGGCCCGATGCGCACGCGTATCTCGTCGCAATGCCTGAAACGGCACTGGCGGCTGGCCGAGGATCCGCACGCACTGGCGCAGATCGTCGGGGCGGAACCCGCCTTCCGGTCGCGCGAACTGGTGACGCTGAAGGTCATCCGGCCGCTGCGCGATGCCGGCGTTGACGATGCCGTGGTCGATGCGCTGGAGCCAGAGTTCCAGATGGCGCTTTATGGCGACAAGGGCACAGCCAAGAAATCCCGCCAGACCCTGATCTTTGGCGAGACCGAGCTGCGCTGGCTGGCACAGGAAGCCGCGCGTCTTGCTGGGGAGGCCGGCGGCGACGCCAAGGCCGCGAAGACCCTGGCAGAAGAATGGCGCAAAACCCTGAACAAAAGCCTCAAGGCGATGACATCGGCTGCGACGCTGCCGGGTGGCCTGACCTCGGCCCTGTTCGGCCGCATGGTGACGTCGGACCCCGAGGCCAACATTACCGCGCCCGTCCACGTTGCCCATGCCTTCACCGTGCATGAGGAAGAGGCGGAAAGCGACTATTTCACCGCCGTCGATGACCTGTCGGGCGACGAGCCGGGGGCCGACACCATTCAGGAAACCGAGCTGACCTCGGGCCTGTTCTACGGCTATGTCGTGGTCGATATTCCGGGGCTGATCGACAATCTGGGCGGCGATGCCGATCTGGCCGGGCGGGTGCTGCACAATCTGGTCTATCTGATCGCCGAAGTCTCGCCCGGCGCCAAGCTGGGATCGACCGCCCCCTATGGCCGCGCCGGGCTGGTGTTGCTTGAGGCCGGCGATCGCCAGCCGCGTTCGCTGGCCGAGGCCTTCCGCGACCCTTGCGCGCCGCGCCTGCCCGCTGCGGTGGCGGCGCTGTCGACCCAGCTTGACGGCTTTGACCGCGCCTATGAGACGGGCGAGGAACGCCATGTCCTGACCCTGGCCAATGACCCGATCCCCGGGGCCGCGCCCGGCTCACTTCGGCAACTGGCCGAATGGGCAGGCGGCCTGCCGGCCCGGCTGGTGGCGGAGCGCGCGGCGTGACGCATCTTTGGCTGAAGCTGGATCTTGCCGCGCCGCTGATGGCCTTTGGCGGCGTCTCCATTGATCAGGTCGGCCCGACGCGCAGCTTTCCGGCCGCCTCGATGCTGACCGGGCTTTTCGGCAATGCGCTTGGCCTGCAATGGCGCGACCGCGCCGCCCATCAAGACCTGCAGGACCGGCTGGTCTTTGCGGCGGCAGAACTTCGGGAGGGGGTGCTGATCACCGACAGCCAGAATGCGAAGCTGGAAAAGACCGATCGTGGCTGGACAACCTGGGGCGAGCCCGAGGGGCGCGATGGCGCCAGTTATGGCGCGCCGCACCGCCGCCGGCGCGACTATCTGGCCGATGCCGAGGTTGTCGTCGTGGCGCGGTTTCGCACGGGTGCACCATCGACCCCTGACATCGAAGCGGCGCTGGCCCGCCCGGCGCGCCCATTGTTCCTTGGTCGCAAGCCCTGCCTTCCCTCCCGGCCCATCCTGGCGGGAACCGTCACGGCAGACAGCGCGCATGACGCCCTGATGGCGGCCTTGCCCGATCCCGCCGGGCTGCGCGCCTGCTGGCCGGCCGAGGAAGGCCCGGCCGGGCACCACAGGCACGATCTGCCCGACCTGCGCAACTGGATTACCGGGCTGCATGCCGGCACAAGGCGTGTCACCGAGGGGCGCCTGCCATGACGCTGTGGATGTTGCGGCTGCCGCTCAACCCGTCCGCGCTGGCGCGTTATGCCGCCGAACGTGGCTGGATGCACCGGCGCGGCCATGACGAGGGCCGCGCCCTGCATCATCTGCTGACCGAGACTTTCGGCAAGACCGATGCCGGCAAATCCGCCTTCCAGCCGTTTCGCCTGCTGACCGGGCCACGGGGCAGCAGCCTCTACGGCTATTCGACCGTCGACCCCAAGGCGCTGCGCGAAACCGCGCAGGCCATCGCCCCGCCCGAGGCCCTTGCCCTCTTGCCGCTGTCGCACATGGACGCCAAGCCAATGCCGCAGACATGGCGGGCCGGGCAGATGCTGGGCTTTGACCTGCGCACGCGGCCCGTCATGCGGCTGCATTCGGACATTCCCCCGCAGGAAGACCCTTTGGGCCGGGGCCTGCGCAAGGGCGCGGAAGTGGATGCCTTCGTGGCCGCACAATTGCGTGGTCAAGGCGAGGCGACGCGCGAGCAGGTCTATCTCGGCTGGCTGGCGGCCCGCCTTGCCCCCGCGGCGGAACTTCTGGCGGAAAGCACCCGTCTGCACCGCTTTCAACGCGGCGATGTCCTGCGTAACGGCCTGTCCGAAGGCCCCGACGTGATCTTCCATGGCACGCTGCGCGTCACCGACCCGGTGGCTTTCGCGGGGCTTCTGTCGCGCGGGGTCGGGCGGCACTGCGCCTATGGTTTCGGCATGCTGCTGTTGCGCGCGCCACAGCCCGCACCGCAGTCTGCACCGCAGGAGGCATAGGTGCTGAAGGGCCGGCTCGGGCTGGACAGCGCCAAGGTGCCCCATGCCGATCGGGCCGGCCTGCTTTACCTGGCCCGCGGCGCGCTGACCGCGCGGGACGGGACCCTGGCCTTTCTACAGGGCGACGCGACCGATGCCGATGCGCTTGCGCCCGGCGATTACGCGATCCCGCTTCAGGCGGTGTCGATGATCCTGCTCGGCCCCGGATCGACCGTCAGCCATGATGCGCTGCGGCTTCTGGCCCATGCCCGGACGGCCCTTGCCGCCGTCGGAGAAGATGGCGTGCGGCTTTATACCGCCCCGCCCCTGATCGCCGACCGCTCCGGCTTGGCCCGGTTGCAGGCCCGTCTCTGGGCGGATGAGGACATGCGCATCATGATTGCGCGGCGCATGTATGCGATGCGTCTGGGTGAGGTCCTGCCGCACCGTGACCTCGATGTCCTGCGCGGAATCGAGGGCGCGCGGATGAAGGAAAGCTACCGCCTTGCCGCGCAGGCCGCCGGCATCGACTGGCAAGGCCGGCGTTATGACCGCAGCGATCCGCTGGCCGCCGATCTGGCCAATCAGGCGCTCAACCACGCCGCTTCCGCGATCGAGGCGGCGGCCGCAATCGCCGTCGCCGCGACAGCGACGATCCCGCAACTGGGCTTCATTCACGAAGATCCGGGCCAATCCTTCGTGCTGGATGTGGCCGACCTCTACCGCGCCGAGATCGCGCTGCCCTGCGCCTTTCGCGCCGCCCGCCGCGTGCGCGACAACCCGGCTGAAAACATCGAGCGTGTCACCCGTCGCCTGACCGGCGAGACCCTTGCCCGCGAACAGACGATCCCCAACATGATCGACCGCATCAAGCGCCTGATCGAGGGGGGCTGAGATGCCCGGCCAGATGACCACCGTCGTGACCCGCGATGTCGAAGACCGCTACCGCGGCTTTCTGACCTCGGTCATGCTCGAGATCGCGCCGGGGGTCTATGTCTCTCCGCAGATGACCCAAGGGGTGCGCGACCGTGTCTGGGCCGTGCTTGACGACTGGTGGGCAACCCTGGGCCGCGGATCGGTGGTGATGACCTGGCGTGACACCAAAGCCGTCGGCAACCTGCGGATCCTGACCCTGGGCATCCCGGCAAAGGAGATCGTCGACGCTGATGGAATTCTGCTCGTAAAACGAAAGTAACCGAACAAGAATACACGCGCATGCTCTTTGAAATCGTTATAGATCAGCTATATCCATGCAAGAGGCTCCCCCGCCCCCGCGGGGATAGACCTCTACAAGGGGTATGAAAACTCCCTCGTGGTCGGGCTCCCCCGCCCCCGCGGGGATAGACCTGTC
>JACSRN010000073.1 GCA_014879735.1 Paracoccaceae bacterium | reverse complement strand
AAGGGATAGCCCCAGCGGTCAAGCAGCGCGCGCCGCCGGCCCGAGGCGTTGAGCGCCCGGCAGCGCGCGCTGCTTGACCGCTGGGGCTATCCCTTCGTGATGGAGGAGTTCCGCTTCCACCTGACGCTGACAGACCGGCTGCCGGACGCGATCGCCGGCCCGGTGGCTGGGGTGCTGCAGGCGCATTTCGCCGATGTTCTGCCCCGACCCTTCGTGATCGAGGATCTGTGTCTGTTCGGCGAGGATGCGGAGGGGCGCTTCCATCTTCTGCACCGCTATGCCCTGACCGGCTGAAGTGCGGTCAGCAGCCGGGCTATGCCCGCCTCGGGCGTATCGTCATTCAGCACGGTCGTGGCGGAAATTCCCGGCGGCAGGGTAAAGACCGCCCGTCCCAGACGCGCTCGGATATCCTCGGCATTTTCGCGACCGCGGGCGGCCAGGCGGTGCGCCAACACTGCATCGGGTGCGGTGACAAGGATCACCCGCAGCCCGGGGAAGATCCGCGCCGCCTGTACCAGCGCGCCGCGACTGCCGTTGAAAACCACATCCCCTGGCCCCTCGACCTGCGCGCGGGGGATGCCGTAGTGCAGCCCGTGCGCCTGCCAATCCAGCACGAATTCCCCCCCCGCCTTGCGGTCGGCGAATTCGGCTTCGCTCACGCCTTCGAAATCCTCGCCCCCCGCCTCGGCCAGCCGGGTGATGACACGGCGCACCCGACGCAGATCGGGCCGCGCGGCCCGCGCCCCGGCGATCAGCGTGTCCTTTCCCGCCCCCGATGGCCCGACGACGGCGAAAATCTGCGTCGGTGCCGTCATGCTGCGGCCCGTGGCGTGAAACCCGTCACATCGACCAGCCGGTCGCAGACCCGCGCCCGGGCCGCCTCGTCATGGAAGATGCCAAGGATCGCCGCACCCCGCGCGCGGGCCTCCTCGATCAAGGACAGCACCACCTCGCGGTTGGTGGCATCAAGGCTGGCGGTGGGCTCGTCAAGCAGCAATGCGGGATAATCATGGGCAAAGCCGCGGGCGATGTTCACCCGCTGCTGCTCCCCACCCGAGAAGGTGGTGGGCGAAAGTTGCCACAGCCGCTCGGGGATATTCAGCCGCGACAGCAGGCCCGCGGCGCGCGCGCGCGCCGCCCCCGCCGGCCGGCCCAGCGCCAGAAGCGGTTCGGCCACCACATCCAGCGTCGACACCCTTGGCACGACGCGCAGGAACTGGCTGACATAGCCCAGCGTGTCGCGGCGCAATGCGATGATCTCTCGCGGCGCGGCGCGGGCCACATCAAGCGCGCCCACGCGGATGCTGCCGCCAGCGGCAAGATAATTGCCATAGACCATCCGCATCAATGTGGATTTTCCCGCGCCCGACTGGCCGACCAGGCCGACGCATTCGCCCGGCGCCACCTCCAGCGCGGCATCTGCCATCACCGGAATGACCGCCCCGCCCTGGTTGTGCAGCGTGAAGGATTTCGACAGGTTTTCGATCCGGATCATGGCGCTACACCTGCAGGACGGAGGAGACGAGGAGTTGGGTATAGGCATGTTGCGGGTCGTCCAGGACCTGATCGGTCAGGCCCTGCTCCACGACGCGGCCGGACTTCATCACCATCAGCCGATGCGCCAGCAACCGCACCACCGCAAGATCATGCGTGACGATCACCACCGACAGGCCAAGATCGCGGACAAGGCCGCGCAGGAGATCGAGAAGACGCGCCTGCACCGAGACGTCGAGACCGCCGGTCGGCTCGTCCATGAACACCAGCCGGGGCGAGGAGACGAGGTTCCGCGCGATCTGCAGCCGCTGCTGCATGCCGCCGGAAAAGGCCGACGGGCGATCGTCGATCCGGTCGGCGGCAATTTCCACCCGATCCAGCCAGTCGGTCGCCTTGTCGCGGATCTGGCCGTAATGGCGTGCCCCCACGGCCATCAGCCGCTCGCCCACATTTCCCCCGGCCGTGACGCCCATCCGCAACCCGTCGCGCGGGTTCTGGTGAACGAAGGCCCAGTCGGTGCGGCCAAGGCCCCGGCGTTCCGTTTCCCCCATCGCCAGCACATCGCGGCCATCATAGAGGATGCGGCCCAGATCGGCGCGCTGATGGCCGGCAAGGCAGGACAGCAGCGTCGACTTGCCCGATCCGCTTTCGCCGACGATGCCCAGAACCTCGCCCGGCCACAGATCGAAGGTCACATCGGCACAGCCGATGCGTGCCCCGTAGCGTTTGGTCAGGCCATCGACCTGCAGCAATGGCCGGGTCACGGCGGCGATCCTGTCCATTGCGGTCATGGCACGACCTCCGGCTCTGCCGCGCCAAGGCGGCCGATATGCCCGGCGGCCCGGCGCCCGGCGCAGAAATCGGTGTCGGAACAGACGAACATCCGCCCACCCAGGTCATCGGTGATCAGCTCGTCCAGATAGCTGTCGGCGGCACCGCACAGATCGCAGTCATGCGGCGCCTTGCTGGGCTGGAAGGGATGGTCGTCGAAATCGAGGCTGACGGCCTCGGTCCAGGGTGGCAGGGCATAGATGCGCTGTTCGCGGCCCGCGCCGAACAGTTGGATCGCGGCATTGCCCGACAGTTTCGGATTGTCGAACTTCGGGATGGGCGAGGGATCCATGACATAGCGCCCCTCCACCTTCACCGGATAGGCATAGGCGGTGGCTATGGTGCCGTGGCGCGCGATGTCCTCGTATAGTTTCACATGCATCAGGCCATAATCTTCCAGCTCGTGCATCTTGCGCGTCTCGGATTCGCGCGGCTCCAGAAAGCGCAGGGGTTCCGGGATCGGCACCTGATAAACCAGGATCTGACCGGCCTTCAGCGCGGTTTCCGGGATGCGGTGGCGCGTCTGGATCACGGTCGCATCGGGGGTGTGCTCTGTCGTTGCCACACCCGCGGTGCGCTGAAAGAACTTGCGGATCGAGACGGCATTCGTCGTATCATCGGCGCCCTGGTCGATGACCTTCAGCCGGTCCTCGGGCGTCAGGCAGGCCGCCGTCACCTGAACGCCGCCAGTGCCCCAGCCATAAGGCATCGGCATTTCGCGGCTGGCAAAGGGGACCTGATAGCCAGGCACGGCGATGGCCTTCAGAAGGGCACGGCGGATCATCCGCTTGGTCTGTTCGTCCAGATAGGCAAAGTTATAGGCTTGATCGGTCACAGCAGCCCCCGCTCCTGCAGGGCGGTTTGCAGCGCCTGGGGGGTGGTGAACTGCACCGCATCCATGCCGGCAGCCCGGGCGGCCTCGACGTTTCTTGCACTGTCGTCGATGAAGAGGCAGTCCTCGGGCGCAAGATCCGCGCGGGTGCAGAGCAGCGCAAAGATGCGCGGATCGGGTTTCACCATCCGCTCCTGTCCCGAGACGACGGCAACGCCGAAGGCCGTGCCAAGGCGGGGATGCGTTGCAATGCCAAGCGGCCAGGTTTCGGCCGACCAGTTGGTGATCGCATGGATCGCATGGCCGCGGGCGCGCAGCCGCTCCATCAGGGCCCAGGTGCCCTCGATCGGCTCGGCGATGGTCAGGGCATAGCGGTCGACATAGGTTGCCAGCAACCTGCGGTCCGCTTCGCCTGCCACCTCTTGCACCAGATCGGCGTATCGCTCGCCCGCATCGCCGCGCAGGTTCAGCGCCTGAAACCCGATGCGCGCCAGAAACTCGTCCACCTCCTCGCGGCTGCCGAGATCGGCGAGAAAGGCCTGATGGGGATCCCAGCGGACCAGGACATTGCCGATGTCGAAAACGATGGCCTTCATTCCGCAGCCTCCTTCATTGCCCGCGCCTCGGCGCGCAGCTTGCGCACCAGTTCCAGCTCACTCTGGAAATCGACGTAGTGCGGCAGCTTTATATGTTCGAGAAAGCCCGTCGCCTGGATGTTGTCGCAGTGGTAAAGCACGAATTCCTCGTCCTGCGCCGGCGCGCCGGTATCGTCCTCGCCCAGTTCCCGCCAGCGCAGGCTGCGGTCGACCAAGCTCATCGCGATGGACTTGCGCTCTGACTGGCCAAAGACAAGACCATAGCCGCGCGTAAACTGCGCCGGCTCGGTTTTCGAGCCCTTGAACTGGTTTACCGTCTCGCATTCGGTCAGTTCGACATCGCCGATCTCGACGGCGAAGCCCAGTTCGGGGATTTCCACCTCGACACCGACATGGCCGATGCGCAACTCTCCCACGAAAGCATGCGTCCGGCCGTAGCCCCGCTGCGTGGAATAGGCGAGCGACAGGATGAACCCCTCGTCGCCGCGGGTGATCGCCTGCAGCCGCAGCGGACGGCCCGCCGGCAGTTCGAGCGGTTCGCGTGTAAGGTCGGGGGGCGGGCTGTCCTCGGGTGCGGCATCCTCGATCAGCCCGTCACGGTTCAGAAAACCCGTGACATGCGGCACGCGCGACGCGGGGTCACAGTCACCTCCGTCACGCTGCGGGGATACGGCAGCCACAAGGGGAAGGGCTGCCGCGGCCGGCGGTTCGCCCTCTGCCATCAGCGTGAAATCCAGCAGCCGATGGGTATAGTCGAAGGTCGGCCCCAGCACCTGCCCGCCCGGCAGATCCTTGAAGGTGGCGCTGATCCGGCGGTCGACCGCCATCGCGGCGGTGTCGACCGGGCGCGACGACGCCAGCCGCGGCAGCGTGGTGCGGTACGCGCGGATCAGGAACACCGCCTCGATCAGATCGCCACGCGCCTGCTTGATCGCCAGTGCCGCCAGGTCGGGATCGTAGAGCGAGCCCTCGGCCATGACACGGTTCACCGCCAGCTTCATCTGCTCGCGGATCTGGGCGACGGACAGTTCCGGCACGGAAGGATCGCCCCGGCGTTCCTCGGCCAGCCAGGCATGGGCATTGTCGATGGCGCGTTCGCCACCCTTGACGGCGACATACATCAGCCTGCCTCCACGCGGGTCGAGCGCGGCAGGCCGGCCAGCCGGTCGCCGCAGGTAAAGATCGTGTCGAAGCCCAGCGGGAACCGTGCCCGATTGGTGCGGAAGGCCGCCGTTTCGGGCAGGGACAGCCGGGCCGTGACCTCGACCCCCGGGCCGGTCAGTACCGGACCATCGTTGGCCAGCCGGTCGACCTCGACGATCAGCGTGGCCGAACGGTCGGGATAATCCGGCTGGCCGATGCGAAAGCGGGCAACCGGCTGCAATGCCGCCCATGTGCCAATGGCAAAGACCGCTTCGCCCGCTGCAACCAGTGGCGCACCGATGTGGAAGGCGATCCAGCCGCGGACCGCCGGGCAGTCGGCCGCACCCGCCAGATGCAGCGGCGTCGTGCCGTCGGCCAGCGTCAGGAGCGCCACCCCCGCCGCAACCGACAGCGGCGCAGGGGGCTGCGCGCCGGCAACGCGGCGGATCGTGCCGGGGCGGGCCATGGCTTCGAGGACTTCGCGAAAGGCATGGGCCGCGGCGACCGGCGGCACGGCAAAGCCGCCCGACAGCGCATCGGCAGAGATGTTGGCTGAGATGTTGGCGGTCATTGATCCTCTCCCCGCACCATGGTGAAGAACTCGACCCTGGTGGCCGCGGCCCGGGTCGCGCGGGCGCCGCGTGCCGCCGTCGCTTCGGCCGCCAGCACATCCAGCACACGGGCCTGCATCTCCTCGGCACGGTCGGTCTGCATCAGCGCATCCGCCGCCGCCGCGCGCCGGGCATGGGCCTTGTCGCGGCCCTGCACCCAGGCATGGCCCACCGCCCCGCAGCCCAGCCGAAGCGAACAGCGCGTCACCGTCATCTCGCCCAGATGGAAGGGCGCGCCGGTGCCCCCCACACGACCCTGCACCATCACGGCGCCGGTCTCGGGGCTGCGCAACATCTCATGCGCGGGCAGGTCGGGCAACAGCGCGGCCAGTCGTGCGGGCGGCGCCTTTGCCAGAAGCGACATCCAGCCCCTGCGCCCTTCGAAAGCAGCTTTGGTCATGCAATCCTCGACATCTTGCAAGGTTGTCGGTTTTCCTATACAACTAGACAAGTCATAGCATTGCCGCCGCGGATCGCCAACCCGGTCGTCGTGAATTTTTCGTAACGGACCCGCCATGCCGCGCCCTGCGCTGTGGACCGCCATCGCCCGCACCCTGACGACCGAGATCGCCGAGGGCCTTTACCGCCCCGGCGACAGGCTGCCCACCGAGGCCGCGCTTTCGGCGCGTTTCGGGGTGAACCGCCACACCATCCGCCACGCCCTGGCTGCCATGGCCGAAGCGGGAACCGTGCATTCCCGGCGCGGCGCGGGTGTCTTCGTGGCCAGCCGGCCAATGGATTATGCCCTCGGTCGCCGGGTGCGGTTCCACCAGAATATCGCCGGCACTGGCCGCACGGCGGCCCGTCGGGTCAGTCGGCTGGAGACCCGCCCGGCAACCACACATGAGGCAACGATGCTGAAGCTTGCACCGGGCGCACCAGTGCATGTCTCCGAGGGTGTGACGCTTGTCGATGGCCAGCCGCTGGCCTCGTTCCGGTCGGTCTTTCCGGCCGAACGCTTTCCCGACCTGCCCGACGCGCTGGCGCGGCACAATTCGGTCACGGCAGCGCTGGCCGACTGCGGGTTGACCGACTACACCCGCGCCGAAACGCGGCTGACTGCCAAGCTGGCCGATCCGGTGCTGGCGCTGGCGCTGCAAGTGCAACCGGGCGCGCCGGTGCTGCGCTCGGTCGCGGTGAATGTCGATGCGGCAGCGGTGCCGATCGAATTCGGCATCACCTGGTTTGCCGGCGACCGGGTAACGCTGACGGTCAACCCCGATCAGACCTGATATTTGTCGAGGAAGGCCTCCACCCGCAGGCCGCGGAAATCCGTCAGCGCGGCACGCAGCCGATCATGATCCCAGGTCCACCAGGCAAGGGCCAGGAGGCGCTCGACGGTAGGGTCGTCGAAACGGGCGCGCAGCGGCCGGGCGGGGCAGCCGGCAACGATCATGAAGGGCGCCACGTCCTTCGTGACGACCGCCCCCGCGGCAACGATGGCGCCGATGCCCACCGTCACCTCGGGCTTGACGATGCCGCCATGTCCGATCCAGCAATCGGCGCCCAGCACGGTACGCCGCGCCGCACGGGCCGCAAAGAAGGCCGCGTCGTCGTCGGCATCCGGCCAATATGCGGCGGAACGGTACAGGAAATGATGTTGCGCTGCATGATCGAAGGGATGGTCGGTCGGGCCAATCCGCGTCATGGCCGCGATGTTGGAAAAGCGGCCCACCGTCGCATTGGCGATATCGGCGTAACGGTCGCAATAGGCATAGGCCTCGAAATGCGAGTTCTGGATGCGGCTGCCCTCGCCCACCTCGGTCCAGCCCTCGAAACTGCTGTTCTGCACCTGCGCGCTGGAATGGATCACCGCGCCATCGGGTGAAAGTCGCGCCGCGCCGCTGGGGTCCCGCCCCGCGGCAGGCGCGCTGAACTCTGGGCCGGCGGTCATGGCGGGGACCTCTTCAGTTGTGGCATGGGACGGCGGCAACCCGATCCGCGGCTTCAGCCACGGATCAGCTTGCGGCGCAGCCAGCCCGACAGGCTATCCATCGCCATCACCATCAGCACGATCAATACTATATAATAGGCAACCTCTTCCCAGTCCTTCTGGGTGATGATGGCCTGGGTCAGCAAAAGCCCGATTCCGCCGCCCACGATGGCGCCGATCACCGTGGCGCTGCGGGTGTTCGCCTCGAGATAG
Organism: Paracoccaceae bacterium; assembly: GCA_014879735.1. Lineage (GTDB taxonomy): Bacteria > Pseudomonadota > Alphaproteobacteria > Rhodobacterales > Rhodobacteraceae > Pseudogemmobacter. The sequence continues at coordinate 48,648 of JACSRN010000073.1, read as the reverse complement.
TAAAGCACCTGCGACAGCAGGACCGGCGTCACCTGCGGGATTACCCCGAACCGCGCGCGCAGCAGGCCGTTCGCGCCGGTCGAACGGATGCCCTCGACCTGCCTTTCGTCGATGTTCTCCAGCGCCTCCGAAAACAGCTTGCCGAAGCTGCCGGTGTCGGTGGCCATGATTGCCAGCGCGCCGGTCATCGGTCCGGGGCCAAAGGCGCGGGACAGCAGGATGGTCCAGATCAGGCCGTCGACGCCGCGGATGACGTCGAAGACGCGGCGCAGCGCAAAGCGCAGCGGACCGAAGGGCATCATGTTCGCGGCCGCCATGAAGCCCAGCGGCAGCGCAATCACCGCCGCGCCCAACGTGCCGAGAAAGGCCATCAGCACCGTCTCGGACAAGGCCCAGGCAACATCGGCATGATGCCACATCCTGTTGCCCCAGAATTCGCTCGCCATCAGCGCAAGGTTCGCCCGCGCCGGGTCGATCCGCGCGCCGGCGAGGGCAAGGCCGAGCAGTTCGACCGGATCCTTGCCGTAGAACGGGCTGTCGAGGGTGAAGAAGAACATCTCCCACCCCGGTTCGTAGCGGAAGGTCTCGACCTTCGCCCGCGAATAGTTCACCCGCCCCGCCGCGGTGGTGATCGCAACCTTGTTGTCCGAGGCCGAAATCCAGCCGGGCACCGGGCCAGGCGTCGTCAGGACAAGCCGGCCATCGACCGGCGTCACCCCGACGGTGCCATAGCCGGCGATGACATACTGCATTCCCGCAGGATCGTAGGTCACGACATTGCCGCGGCCCAGGTCGATGGTCGTCACCCGGCCATCGGTCGTCACCCAATCCGGCAATGTGCCGGCGGGATAGCTCCCCCGCACCTCGCCCTCGATGGCAACCGTCAGCACGCCTGTGCGGTTGTCGCGGGTGACATGGGTCTTGTAGGACCAGAAGTCCGACAACAGGATCCCGGCATTGTCCCAGCGCGCGCGCGACGCAAGCCCGGCAAGGTCGAAGCTGATCGCCGCATAGACCAGATAGACGAGGATCGCCGCAGGCACGGCGATGGCAAGGCGGCGGCGGTGCCCGAAGCTGCGGGTGATCCTATCGGCAAGCGAGGGGGCGGGGGCAGCAAAGGTCATGGCTCTCTCCCTGGCGTTCCCCGGTCAGCGGCCGCTGACCAGACGCCGGCGCAGGCGGTCGGAAATGCGGTCGATGATCACGATGGCAACAAGCAGCAGCAAAAAGATCGCCACCACCTGATCGTACCTGCCCTTGCCCCATTGCATCGCAAGCTTCAGGTCGTGACCGATGCCGCCCTCGCCGACAAAGCCGAGGATGGCCGAGGCGCGCACATTGATCTCAAGCCGCATCAGGCCATAGGACATCCAGTTCGGCGCCACCTGCGGAATCACGCCCAGCCACATCCGCTGCCCCCAGGTCGCGCCCACCGAGACCAGACCCTCGACCGGCCTCAGGTCGGCATTCTCGGCCACTTCCGAGAACAGCTTGCCGAGCGCACCCATGGTATGCAGGGCGATGGCAATGGCGGCCGGAACCGGCCCGCCGCCGATGATGAAGATCAGCACCAGCGCCACCACGATCTCGGGGATTGCGCGCAGGGCATCCATGCTGCGGCGAAACAGCGAAATGAGCCGCGGCCAGCGCGCCAGCCCCCGTGTGGCCAGCAGCGCCAGCATCGTCGCGCCCAACGTCCCGATCAGCGTCGCCACCGCGGCAATGTTCAGCGTCTCGATCAGCGAGGGCAGGAACCTGACGACGAGGCCGGGCAGTTCGCTGCGGTTCGCCCAGGCCTCCGACAGCATTTCCGCAGGAAAGGCGCCCAGCATCGGCAGGCCGGAGAGGAAATCGCCGGCGTTGCGCTCTTGCGCGAGAAGAAAGCCCGAGGCCATGAGGGCCACGAACATCGCCAGAATGATGCCGCCATACATCCGCTTGCGGCGGACCATGTCGAGATAGGCTGCACGGCCATCGGTCGGCGCGGGGTGGGGCCCCGGGTCGGGGCCATGGGCGATGTCGACCATCGGTCGTCCTTCCGGCAACAATAGGCCGGGCCCGACGGGCCCGGCCGGTCGTCATGAAATCACTGGTCGTCCTGCAACTTGCGGGCGGCAAGAATGCCCAGATAGTCGTCATGGGTTGCCGGGACGAAGTCTCTGGCCTCGCCATTGGCCACGCCATAGGCGCATTCGGGATCCTGTTCCCAAAGATCGGCGGTGATCTGTGTGACCTTGTCCTTCACCTCGGCCGGAAGGGCCTTGCGAACAACCATCGGGCCTTCCGGGATCAGCCTGGAGCGCCAGATTTCGACAATCTCGTTCATGTCGACCAGGCCGGAATCGGCGGCTTTGCGGAAGGCGCCGGAATTGAAGCCGTCCTCCCAGTTTCCCAGACCGTCGGCCCAGGACACCCCGGCCGCAAAATCGCCGTTGGCGACGCCGATGATGGTCTGTTCATGGCCGCCGGAGAACTTCACCTCGCCGAAGAAGTCTTCCAGCGGGCCGTATTCCTCCATCAGCTCGGCACCGGGCACCAGATAGCCCGAGGTGGAATTCGGCTCGCCGAAGGCAAAGATCTTGCCCCGGGCATCGTCGATCGAGGTGATGCCCGAATCCCGGCGCGCGAAACCGATCGAATAATAGCCGGTCGAACCGTCGGCATTCTGCTTGGTCAGCCTGACCTCCACCGCATCGGGATCGGTCAGATAGGTCTTGGCATAGCCGGACGCACCCAGCCAGGCCCAGTCGATGGTGCCGCCAAGCAGACCCTGGATCACCCCGTCATAATCCGCCGGGGTGAACAGCTTTACCGGAACCCCCAGCGCCTCCTCGATCTTCTTGCGGTAGCATTCGTTCGACGTCATCCGGTCCTGGGCGTTTTCGCCACCGATGATGCCAATGTTGAATTCCGTGATCGCTTGCGCCAAGGCAGGGCCTGTCAGCGCGGTCGTGGCCACGAGGGCGAGGATGAACTGATTCATGGTTGTCTCCGGATATGGCCAGGCGGCCGGGGTGGAACGGGTGCGAAGGTCATGCCAGCATGCTGCTGGCATAGGCCTCGTCGCCGGCCCGGTCCTTGGGGATCGCGGTCGAGGTGGCGGCTTCGTTGAAACTGTCCCCGGCACCGTAGATGTCGCGCGCGACACGGCCCGAAAGCTGGCCGGGCGTGCCGTCGAACACGATGCGCCCGTCGCGCATCCCGATCACCCGGTCGCAGTAGCGGCGCGCGGTGTCGAGCGTATGGAGATTGGCGATCACCATCCGCCCGTCCTCGACGTTGATCCGCTTCAGCGTGTCCATCACGACCTGGGCGTTCATCGGGTCAAGCGAGGCGATCGGCTCGTCGGCAAGGACGATCTTCGGATCCTGCATCAGGGCGCGGGCGATGGCGACGCGCTGCTGCTGGCCGCCCGACAAGGCCTCGGCCCGCTTCGGCGCCTGCTCGGCAATGCCCAGCCGGTCAAGAATGTCCAGCGCCTTCAGGATGTCGGCTCGCGGCCAGAGGTTGAACAGCGTCTGAAAGGTGGACCGGCGGTTCAGGATGCCATGCAGCACGTTCGAGACGACATCCATCCGCGGCACCAGATTGAACTGCTGGAAGATCATCGCGCAGTGCGACCGCCAGGCCCGCACCTCGGCGCCCCGCAGCGCCAGCACGTCGCGCCCCCCAACCACGATCTCGCCCGATGAGGCGTCCAGCAGCCGGTTCATCATGCGCAGCAGGGTCGACTTGCCGGCCCCGGACCGGCCGACGATGCCGACGAAGGCCGGGCCGCCGACGGCGAAGGTGACATGGTCGACGGCGGCCTTGGTGCCGAACATCCGCGTCAAGCCCCTGACTTCCAGCATCCGCTTGCCCCCTTTCTGGCAGGTTACGGTCGCTTCCTAGCGGCGGCGGATGACGATTCGGCTGCAGCTTTGTGAAGCTTCGGCAACGCCGCATCCGGCCTTTTGCCGCCCGCCGGGCAACCGCCGCGGGCAAGGCGCTTGGCAGGGCCGCGCAAAAGTCCTATGCGGCAGGGGATGCCGGAGGCCCCCATGAAGCAGCAGACCCTGACCATGCAAGACGCCCAGACCACTGCCAAGATGCTCTCCGAAGCCCTGCCCTATCTGCAGCGCTATGCCGATGCGGTGGTGGTGGTGAAGTTCGGCGGCAATGCCATGGGCGACGATGCCGCCATGGCGGAATTCGCCCGCGACATCGTGCTGATGAAACAGGTGGGCGTGCATCCCGTCGTGGTCCATGGCGGCGGGCCGATGATCAACGAGATGCTGACGAAACTGGGCATCAAGTCGGAATTCGTGAGGGGCAAGCGCGTCACCGACAAGGCAACGGTCGAGGTGGTCGAGATGGTTCTCTCCGGCCTCGTCAACAAGCGGATCGTGCAGGCGATCATGGATGCCGGCGGCCGCGCGGTGGGCATTTCGGGCAAGGACGACGACCTGATGGTCTGCGAACCCGATGACCCCGAACTCGGCTTCGTCGGCCGCCCGGTCGAAATGAACGTGCAGGTGCTGCGCGATCTCTACAACGCCGGAATCATCCCGGTCGTGGCCCCCGTGGCAACCGGGATGAAGGACAACGAAACCTTCAACGTCAACGGCGACACCGCGGCCGGCGCCATTGCCGGGGCATTGAAGGCCGACCGCCTGCTGCTGATGACCGATGTCGCCGGGGTCAAGGATGCCAGCGGCCAGGTAATGACCCAGCTTTCGCCCGAGGAAATCCGCCGGCTGACGGCCGAGGGCACCATCGCCGGCGGGATGATCCCCAAGACCGAAACCGCATTGAAGGCGATCGAGGAAGGCGCGCGCGCCGTCACCATCCTTGATGGCCGCATCCCGAATGCGGCGTTGCTGGAGCTCTTCACCGACCACGGGGCCGGCAGCCAGATCCGCTCGACCGAACCGCGGGTAAAACCGCGCGTGAAACGCTGACGGAAGGTCGCATCCGGCCCGGCGCAATATCCCGCGCGAACCTATTCTGGATGCGAGATGGCGCTGCCCCTTCCTCTTGATCCAAATACCCCGGGGTGCGGGGCAGCGCCCCGCGGACTCGGATGCGGAAAATGACCCACGCCGAACTCGATGCACTGCTGGCACCGCATCGCCTTGCGATTCTCGGCGGCTTCCGACCTGGGCCGGACGACGACGGCCTGCCCCGGGGGACCGGCACATTATTGCTGCTCGGCCCGCGAGAGCCGGGGTTCTGGCCGCATCTGACGGCCCAGCCGGAATGGGACGGCGCCGCCGATCCGGTGGACCGCTGGTCGCGCCGGGTGATCGGGCGGATCGCCTGCGACCTCGGGGCCAAGGCGCTGTTTCCCTTCGGCGGGCCGCCCTGGCACCCGTTCTATCGCTGGGCGCTGCGCAGCGGGCGCACCTTCGAAAGCCCGGTGCGGCTCTTGGTGCATGACCGGCAGGGCCTGCTGGTCAGCTTCCGCGGCGCGCTGGCCCTGAAGCAGGAAATCGCGATCCCCCCCGGCACAAGCCCCTGCACCGGATGCGCCGCGCCCTGCCTTTCGGCCTGCCCGGCCGGTGCGCTGGGCTCCGCGGGCTATGATGTGCCGCGCTGCCACGCCTGGCTGGACACACCAGCCGGAGAGGCTTGCCTTTCAGGGGGTTGCCTCGTTCGCCGCGCTTGCCCGGTCTCGGCCACCTATGCAAGGATGCCGGAACAATCAGCCTATCACATGAGGCAGTTCCACCGATGAAGCGCCTGATCCTGACCCGGCATGCAAAGTCCAGCTGGGACGATCCCACGATGTCAGACCACGACCGGCCGCTAAACGAACGCGGGAAAGCGGCGGCGACCGATCTGGGGCAATGGCTGGCCTCGCGGGGCTATGTGCCGCAGGAGGTGCTGTGCTCGGATGCGCTGCGCACCCGCAAGACCTTTTCGGGCATCGCTCCTGCCCTGCCCGCCACGCCGGTGCTGGAGCTGAAGCCGGCACTTTACCATGCCGGGCCGGACGTGATGATGGCCGTGCTGAAACACGCCACGGCCGATACGGTGATGATGCTGGGCCACAATCCCGGCATTGCGGAATTCGCGCATCGCCTGGTCGCCAAGACGCCGATGTCGGGCGACTTTACCCGCTACCCCACCGGCGCGACGCTGGTCGTGGATTTCGACATCGAGAGCTGGGCCGATCTGCGCTTCGGCCAGGGCATCACCGTCGACTTCATCGTCCCGAGCGAAATCGCCGGCTGAAACGGTTGAAACGGGCGGGGTACGGACCGGCCGCGATCTGCGCAGATCGGGCCGGGCCTTGCACCCGGCCCGACCTGCATGCGCGCCATCCTTCGCTCGGTGCCCGTCGTGCTCAGTGCCCGAGGATCTGGCTGAGGAACAGCTTCGTCCGCTCGCTCTGCGGATTGTTGAAGAATTCCTTCGGCTCGTTCTGCTCGACGATCTGGCCCTGGTCCATGAAGATCACCCGGTTGGCCACCGCCTGGGCAAAGCCCATCTCATGGGTGACGCAGAGCATGGTCATGCCCTCCTCGGCCAGTTCGATCATGGTGTCGAGCACCTCCTTGATCATCTCGGGGTCGAGCGCGGAGGTCGGTTCGTCGAACAGCATGATCCGCGGCTTCATACAGAGCGAGCGCGCAATGGCGACGCGCTGCTGCTGACCGCCCGAAAGCTGGCCCGGGTATTTATGCGCCTGCTCGGGGATCTTCACCTTGGACAGGAAGTGCATCGCCGTCTCGTCGGCCTCGCGCTTCGGGATCTTGCGCACCCAGATCGGGGCGAGGGTGCAATTTTCCAGGATCGTCAGATGCGGGAAGAGGTTGAAGTGCTGGAACACCATCCCGACCTCGGACCGCACCCGGTCGATGTTCTTCAGATCGCTGGTCAATTCGGTACCGTCAACCACGATCTGGCCGGACTGGTGTTCCTCCAGGCGGTTGATGCAGCGGATCAGCGTCGACTTGCCCGATCCCGAAGGGCCGCAGATCACGATCCTTTCGCCGCGCATCACCGTCAGATTGATGTCGCGCAGCACATGGAAGGTGCCGAACCACTTGTTCATATTGCGGATTTCGACCGCGATCTCGTCCGAGACCTGCATTCTCTGTGCTTCGGCCATGGGGTCTCCTTAGCGGTGGTCGGTTTTCAGTTTGCGTTCAAGATACATAGAATAGCGCGACATCCCGAAGCAGATCACGAAAAAGATCACGCCGACGAAGATGTAGGGCTCCCAGTAGATGCCTTTCCAGGCGATATCGGCGCGCACGGTCATGGTGACGCCGCGCAATGGGTCCAGCAGGCCGACGAAGGAAACCAGCGTGGTGTCCTTGAACAGCCCGATGAAGGTCGAGACGATGCCGGGAATCGAGATCTTCAACGCCTGCGGCATGATGATCAGCCGCTGCGCCTGCCAGTAGTCCAGCGCCAGCGCATCGGCAGCCTCGTACTGGCCGCGCGGCAGGGCCGCGAGACCGCCGCGCACGACCTCGGCGATATAGGCGGCCGAGAACAGCGAGGCGAGGATGATCACACGCAGGATCAGGTCGAAGTTGGTCTGCGGCGGCAGGAAATAGGCCAGCAGCAGCGAGGCCGTGAACAGAAGCGTGATCAGCGGCACGCCCCGGATGAACTCGATGAAGCCCACCGAAAGGGTTTTCACCAGGAACATGTCGGAGCGGCGGCCGAGGGCGAGCAGGATGCCCAGCGGCAACGAGGCCGCAATGGCGGTGACACCGATCACGATGGCCAGAAGGAAGCCGCCGAACTGGTCGGAACTGACCGGCGACAGGCCGAGCGGCATGATCGCCGCCAGGTTCTTCGTCAACCAGGGATGGACGAAGAGAAGATAGCCGCCAAGCGCCAGCAGCCCGCCGAAGCCGCCGATGCCGGCGGCGCGGCTGCGGGCGGCCTGGAAGGTGCCGATCGCCGCCAGCAATGCGCCGACGCCCAGGGTGGAGGCAAAGGGAAAGTTCCACAACATCGAGACGTTCAGGTTCAGCACCCAGCTGACCCATCGCATCAGCGCGACGAGGCCCCAGACCACCACCGAGATCACCCAGATCGCCGCCGAGACCAGCGCGCCGAGCGTCTTTGCCACAAGGCCGCCGTCCTGGCCGATACCGGGGTAGAAGTCGGCGGCCGAGAACTTGGCCAGGAAGTCGGCGCTGATATCGTTCAGATAGTGGATCAGCGCCGCGGCGACGAAAGCCGCGCCGACGGCGGCGACGACAGAATAGAGCAGGGTCAGTGCCCGGTCTTGCAGCTTGCCATAGACGAGGCCGACGCCGATCCCCACGGCCACCGCAAGGATGACGGAGAGATAGGTCCAGATCTGACCGCCCCAGAGCAGGAAGAGCGCGACGAAGGGATAGGCCAGCGTGACCCAGATCAGCAGTTTCGGCCGGTTCCAGGCCAGCACGATCAGCGCGGCCATCAGCACCGTCGTCACCAGCGTGACCATGCTCGGGCTGGACATCGCCAGCATGACGAGAACGGTCAGCCCGCCGACAACGGCTGTCATGATCGCGGACTTCCGGTTGTTCCAGTACAGCACCGGCGACAAGGCAACCATCAGCAACCCGCTGGCCAGAATGGGACGCCAGTAGAACGCCGGCGGATAGAAGCCGAAGAGGTATTGATGCCAGCGCGCCCTGATGACGGCCCAGCAGGCGCCCGACGTGCCGCCCTCTGCGGCAACGATCTCGCGGCATTCGCGCAGCGACCCGGCGTTCCAGACCGAATGCCACCACCAGGGAAAGGCGGACCAGATCATCCCGATGATCGCCGCCAGGGAAATCACGGTCAGCGCCGTGTTCACCCAGCCGGCAAACAGGTTCTCGCGCATCCATTTCATCATGCCGCGCTCGGACAGCGGCGGAGGTTCGGCGGCCAGCATGGCCGAGCGGACATAGGGGCGCATTGCCTCGTCAATTTCGGGAAGGGACATCTCAGCGCTCCTTCAGCTTCACGGCGGCGTTGAAGACGTTCATCAGCGACGAGATGATCAGGCTGATCGTCAGATAGATCAGCATCATCAATAGCATGCATTCCAGCTCACGCCCGGTCTGGTTCAGCGTGATGCCGCCCAGCGTTCCGCGCAGGTCCAGATAGCTGACGGCGATGCCGAGCGAGGTGTTCTTCGTCAGGTTCAGATACTGACTGATCAGCGGCGGAATGATCACCCGCAACGCCTGCGGCAGGATCACCAGTTTCATCGTGCGGCCCGGGCGCAGGCCCAGCGCGAAAGCCGCCTCGGACTGGCCGCGGGAAATCGCCAGGATTCCGGCCCGGACGATCTCGGCGATGAAGGCGCCGGTATAGAGCGACAGCGCGATCAGCAGGGCGGTGAAGGAATGCATCACCTGGATGCCGCCCTGGAAGTTGAACCCTTTCGACACACCATTCTCATCGGCGGGGAAGGCTGGCACCTCTAGGTGGAAGCCCATCGCCCAGAGCAGGACGATCACCGGCAGGAACAGGATCAAAAGCGTCTGCCACCATGTCGTCGGGCGCTGTCCGGTATCCTCCTGGATCTGATGCGCGCGGCGCAGCAGCCGCCGGTTGGCATAGATCGAGACGGCAATGACCGCCAGCGTGGCAAGAACCGACAGGCTGACCGGCACCGTCGCCACCTCGATCGTGCCAAGGGGACGGTCGAGCAGCGGCGCGGGAACGTTGGTGCCGCGGTTGGTGACGGCAACGAGACCGAACAGGATCTTGTGCTTGGCGGGGTAGATGTCGTCGGCAGTGTCTGGCGTGGCCCAGCTGTCGACCATCGCCTGAGTGACCTTGAAATCCTTCGGTTCAGGCTGGGTTTCTGACATCACCACGAAGACGAGGATGATCCACAGCAGCAAGGGCACGTTGCGAAAGCCCTCGACATAGACGGTCATCAGGCCGCTGACGATCCAGTTGCGTGACAGCCGCAAGACACCGGCGAAGACGCCGATGATCGTCGCCAGGATGCACCCCAGCACGGCAACAAGCAGGGTGTTCAGCAGGCCGACGATCACCGCCCGGCCGTGGGTGCTGTCGTTGGTGTAGGGAATCAGGTGCTGCTCGATATCATATCCGGCACGCACGTTCAGAAAGCTGAAGCTGATGTCCTTGCCCTTCTGCGCAAGGTTCTGGATGACGTTGTCGGCCAGCCAGCCCACGAACAGCAGGAACAGGAACAGCACGACGATCTGGATGGTGATCGCGCGAAACCGCGTATCGTAAATGAGCATTGAAAGGCGAAAGCCGTCCTTCGGCGCCTCGCCGGCATCGTTGGCAAATGCCATGTCTTACCCCCTGTGCCCGTTCCTGTCCGGCGTTCGCGCCGGTTATGCCGTGCCGCCCTTATGGGGGCCGTGGAATTCGGGCTATATGTGTTGGAAGGCGCGCGCCCTTTCAGGCGCGCGCCCCGTTTCGCTTAGCGCAGCGGCCAAGCGTATTGCAGACCGCCTTGGGTCCACAGCGCGTTCAGGCCGCGCGCCAGGCCGATCGGCGTGGCCGATCCGATGTTGGCTTCGAAAATCTCGCCATAGTTGCCGCCGGCGGCGATGGCGCTCTTGGCCCAGCCATTGTCCAGCCCGAACATCTTGCCCATGTCGCCTTCAAGGCCGAGCAGGCGACGCACTTCCGGGTCGGTCGTCGAGGCAGCCACTTCCTCGATATTGGCCTTGGTGATGCCCTTCTCCTCGGCAATCAGCAATGCGAAGAAGGTCCAGCGGACGATATCGGCCCACTGGTTGTCGCCATGGCGAACCACCGGACCGAGCGGCTCCTTCGAGATGATCTCGGGCAGAATGTTATGGTTCGCCGGGTCGGCCATGGTAGCGCGCGCCGCGGCAAGACCCGAGGCATCGGTCGTGTAGGTGTCGCAGGCACCGGCCAGATACTGGCGCTGCGCCTCGGAATCGTCCTGCACCGTGACCGGCGTGTAGGACATGTTGTTGGCCTTGAAGAAGTCGGCCAGGTTCAGTTCCGTCGTGGTGCCGGTCTGGATGCAGACCGTCGCCCCGTCAAGTTCCTTGGCCGAGGAGACGCCGAGGTCCTTCTTCACCATGAACCCCTGACCATCATAATAGTTGATGGCCACGAAATCGAGCTTCAGGTCCACATCGCGGGTGAAGGTGGCGGTGGAGTTGCGGACGAGCACGTCGACCTCGCCCGACGACAGCGCGGTAAAGCGGGTCTCGCCGGTGGTGGGTACGAATTTCACCTTGGTCGGGTCGCCAAGAACGGCCGCAGCAACGGCGCGGCACAGATCGACGTCGAAGCCCACCCAGGTGCCGCTGGCATCGGCCATGCCGAACCCGGTCAGGCCGGTGTTCACGCCGCAGATCATCTCGCCCCTGGCCTTGACGTCATCAAGCGTCGCAGCCATCGCTGCGCCCGCCAGAACCGTGCTTGCGGCCAGTGCGCCGAGAAATACCGACTTTTTCATTCAGTTACCCTTCCTGATCTGCCGCCCCTTTTTTGTGCGGGCGGCTGTTTGTTTTCTGCCCTGCGGGTGCAGGGAATGGAGCTATCAGCCCCGCACAGGGGCCCCCCAGTGCCGGCCAGTTTCGGCTAAAGCGTTTTGGATGGTCAAGAGTGCATCGGATGAGGGGCGAAAATTGTCTGTTTTCCCGACAGCGCCGTTTTCCGATGGCGCGCGCCCGGACGATGGCCGCGGCGGCGCCGGCATCATCCGCACAATCCAAAAAACCGATGGGCCTGCAGGAAGGCCGCCCTGCGCCGCGCGGCGGCGGCAGAGGCCTCGGCATCCTCGCCCCAGAGTTCGGCCTGCCAGATCTCGTCGATCCGGCTTGCGGCCCAGGCTTCCTGCGGACCGATGCGGCCCCCGATCACCGCCAGCGCAAGCACCAGGCTGCCCGACAGGACCACGAGGTCATGGAAGGCCGCCAGGCGAAACGGATCGAGGGCGGCAACCTCGGCGGCAAGCCGGGCAAGGCTGGCCGCCGGCTGGCCGGCCGGCATCACCCCGGTCGTAACCACCAGCGGCGCATCGAACGTGACGTCGGCCCAGTCCAACAGCGGATCCCAGGCCGCAGCCTGGCGTGCGACCAGGGCCGGCGGCTCGGCTGCGCGATAGCACAACAGGTCATTGCCGCCGTAATCGGCCAGCATCGCCGCAACCTCGGCATGTTGCCGCGACAGCTTGTCGATGGCGGAATTGGCCGCACGGGTGGACGGCATGGTCTCGGGGTCGATCCTGTCGCCCTGCGCCGCCCATTCCGCCGCGATATCCTCGGCCATGGCGCGGGTCGGCAGGACAAGCGCTGCCTTCGCCGGCGTTCGGACTGCGCGGCCGTCCAGCCGGACGGCAAAGCCCGCGCCCTCTGGTTCGACCGTGGCGGAGGTCCAGAACCGTTTCGGGACCCAGCCGGTCATCGGATGCTCTCGAACGGGTCCTCGGGAACGTCGCCTTCCTTCCAGTCCAGCGCCTTCCAGGTGCGGGCCATATGTTCGGGCAGGGGCGCGGTGAAGGTCATGTATTCCTTGGTGATCGGATGTTCGAACCCGATCCGGCGGGCATGCAGGTGCAGTTTCCTGGACAGATCGCCGCCGACCGACGCCCCCCAGCCGTCACCGGCGTTATGCGCGTCGGAACCGCCGTATTTGCCGTCGCCCAGGACGGGATGGCCGATCTCGGCCATATGGGCGCGCAGCTGATGGGTGCGTCCCGTCACCGGCTCCAGCGCCATCCAGGCCAGCCGGCTGCCCAGGAACCACAGCGTGAAATAATCGGTCTGCGCCCGCTTGGCCTCGGGGTGGTCCTTGGCCTTGGCGGGGTGGATGCAGATCATCTTCTCGCCCTCGCCGCCCCGGCCATGGCCCGCCGCCTTCTCGAGGAAGAACTTGATCGAGCCCTGCTTGGGATTCGGAACACCCGCCACCACCGCCCAGTAGACCTTGCGCGTCAGCCGGTGGCGCAGCGCCTCGGACAGCGCGCGGGCCACCCGGTCCGTGCGGGCCAGAAGCAGAAGGCCGGAGGTGTCCTTGTCCAGCCGGTGCACCAGCTTGGGCCGGTCCTTGTAGCCGAATTTCAGCGCCTCGGCCAACCCGTCGACATGGCGGCTGCCCTGCCCCGACCCGCCCTGCGACGGCAGGCCCGGCGGCTTGTTCAGGACGATGATATGGTCGTCCTTCCACAACACGCTGTCCTGGATCATTCTTGCATCGGCCGGGCTGATCCCTTCGGCGCGCGGCCGCGGCTCTGCCTCGCCCTCGGGCAGGGGCGGCACCCGGACGGTTTGGCCGGGCACCACGCGGTCGCTGGCTTTCGCCCTTGCCCCGTCGACCCGCAACTGCCCCGTGCGGCACATCTTTTCCACCGCACCCTGCGTCAATTGCGGGAAACGGCGCTTGAGCCAGCGGTCAAGGCGGCCTTCCCCCTCGTCCTGGCCAATGGTCAGCAGGCGAACCCCGGTCATGCGAAAACCCCGCGCAGAAGATGCAGCGCCAGCACTATGGCGCAGAGAGACAGGCCGAGCGTCAGCGCGACATAGCCGAGGGCAAGCCCGTGCTGCCCCCTTTCCCACAGCGTCACCGTGTCGAGCGAAAAGGCCGACAGCGTGGTGAAGCCACCGAGAAGGCCGGTCATCAGCAGCGGCGCATGGCGCGTGCCGCCCTTTTCGGCCAGAAGGACGACCAGCACGCCCATCAGGAACGATCCGACGACATTCACCACCAAGGTGCCCAAGGGAAAGCCGGTGCCGAACAGCCGCCCGGCCGCGACATTGGTCATGTAGCGCAGCACGGATCCGGCTGCGCCGCCGACGGCGACCTGAAACATGGAGGACAGGCTGAACATGCGGCGGACCTATGCGGCGGGGGGGTGGCTGTCAACCTTGCCGGTCTTGCCGCCGGCGCCCGTCCTGCCCGCGGCATCATGCTCCGGATCGGCACCGGGAACCGGGTCGTAGCCGTGCCCGCCCCAGGGATGGCAACGGCAGATCCGATGCACCGCAAGGCCCGTTCCCTTCAACCCGCCATGCCGCTCCAGTGCCTCCATCGCATAGGCCGAGCAGGTGGGCTGAAAGCGGCAGCCATGGCCAACCCAGGGGCTGAGCAGCAGCCGGTAGGCGCGAACTGGCAGCGAAACCGCAAGGGCAAGCGGGGTCATGGCGCGATCCCGGCGGCGGTGGCGCGATCCTCGCCCTTTGGGCGCGGCGGCCGGTGGACCGAGGCCAGCGCCGCCCGCAGGTCATCCAGAAGCGCGGCATAGGGCCGGGTGACGGTCGCCCCGGGCCGCGCGACCAGCACATAATCCCAGCCGGCGCGGCCAAGCTCTGGCAGCACTGCCCGGGCGGCCTCGCGCAGGCGACGGCGGGCGCTGTTGCGGGTGACGGAATTTCCGGTTTTTTTCGAGGCGGTAAAGCCCATGCGCATCGTCGCCTGGCCATCGCGGCGATCGCGCGCCTGCAGCAGGAACGAGGCGGTGCCCTGCCGCCGTGCCGCTGCCGCCTTCAAGAAATCCGCCCGCCGCGGGATGACCGGAACAGGCCCCGGCGGCGGCAGGTCCGTCCGTGGCACGGCGACCTGCAGACAAACGGAAACCGCCGAGGGCGCGGCGGGCGCTTCGGCGGTATGCCTTTCTGCCCTGGCCTCCGGCGGCGTCATGCTTTCGTCCTCACGCTCCCCGCCGGCACAGCGGCAGGGGCGGGCGATCAGGCCGACAGGACCTTGCGGCCCTTGGCGCGGCGGGCAGCCAGCACCAGGCGGCCACCCTTGGTCGCCATGCGGGCGCGGAAGCCGTGACGGCGGGCGCGAACCAGGTTCGAGGGTTGATAGGTGCGCTTCATGGCGGCCTTCCTTCTGTCTTGCGGCGCCGCCATCCGGCGGGGCCCTCGGCCCCTGCGGGGCGGTGTTGCGGGCATCCCGCCCGGCCGGGATTCGCACCCGGGGACAGGGATCAGTGATCTGAAGCCCGCCCTATAAGTTGCCCTCCGCCGCAAGTCAACGCATCCGCTGCGGTGGATGCGCAAGAATTCCCCACCATCGTGCGGCTCTCCCACCCTGTTTTTTGGCGCATCTCTTTGCTAGATCAGAAAGTGGACGGGTCCTGCCCGCAAGGGTCGGGTTTCCCGGGGCGCAAGCCGGAGGAGAACGGAGCGATGCGAGCGTGACTGACAAGACCGGGCGAATGCGGTTTTTCCAGTCGCTCTCGGGGCGCCTGCTGTTCCTGACGCTTGCTTTCGTCATTCTGGCCGAAGTCCTGGTCTTCGTTCCCACCATTGCCCGTTACCGTGCCGATTTCATGATGCAGCGGCTGAAGCTGGCGCAGATCGCCGCGCTGACGCAGCTTGCGTCGGACACCGGCGTATCGCCCGAACTCGAGGCTGAGCTTCTGGCCAATGCCGAGGTCTACAACGTCGTGCTGCGGCGAAACGACGTGCGCCAGCTTGTGCTGTCGTCGCCGGTGCCCGGCCCGGTCCATGCCGATTACGACCTGCGCACCGCCGGGCCCTGGACGCTGATCCGCGACGCCGCGATCACCCTGGCCGATCCGGAGAACCGCATCGTCCGGGTGATCGGAAACCCGGTGCAGGAAGGCGGGCAGCTGATCGAGATCACCATGCAGACCGCCCCCCTGCGCGAGGCGATGCTGGTCTATGCCGGGCGTATCCTGCTGCTGTCCGCGGCAATCCTGGCCGGGCTGGCGGCGCTGCTCTACATCGCGGCTGAGCGGCTGATCCTTGGCCCGATCCGCCGCGTGGTGCGCAGCATGCTGCTTTTCGCCGAGAACCCCGAGGATCAGCGCCGCATCATCCAGCCCGCCGCCCGGGTGGGCGAATTGCGCAATGCCGAGGAGGCGCTGGCCGAGATGCAGCGCCAGCTGATCGGCGCCCTGCGCCAGAAGGAGCGGCTGGCGCAGTTGGGCGGCGCCGTGGCCAAGATCAGCCACGATCTGCGCAATATCCTGACCACCGCCCAGCTTTTTGCCGACCGGCTGGAGGATTCGGCCGACCCCGCCGTCGCCCGCGCGGCCCCGAAACTTGTCGGCTCGATCACCCGGGCGGTGTCGCTCTGCGAGGCGACGCTGGCCTTCGGCAAGGCCGAGGAGCCGCCGCCGCGGCTGACCCGGTTTCCCATCGCCGCCCTGGCCACCGAGGTGGCCGAGGGCGAAGGCCTGGGCGCGGATACCGCCGCCGGCGGCCTTGTGACCTGCCTGATCGACATCGCGCCGAACCTGATGCTGCGCGCCGACCGGGAGCAGCTCTATCGAGTGCTCTCGAACCTCATCCGCAACGCACGCCAGGCCATCGAGACCACCGGAGAAGCCGGCACCATCGAAATCGCCGCCGGTGAAGGCGAGGCAGAATGGTGGATCCGCGTGGGCGATACCGGCCCGGGCTTGCCGCCGCGGGCGCGCGAACATCTGTTTGCCGCCTTTCAGGGCAGCACCCGCCGGGGCGGCACCGGCCTTGGCCTCACCATCGCGGCCGAACTGGTGCGCGGGCATGGCGGGCGGCTCGACCTGCTGCGCACCGATGCCGAGGGTACCGAATTCATGATCCACCTGCCGAAGGACGCCACCCTGGCCCTGGACACATCCGAGGACTGACGACAGACCCCGATGGTCGGGCCGCGGGCAGGATTTTTCGTTTTCGCTCTTGCCATCCGGCGCGACGGGGGCTACATGCCCCGCCACGACGGACCCGTAGCTCAGCTGGATAGAGCACCAGACTACGAATCTGGGGGTCGGGCGTTCGAATCGCTCCGGGTCCGCCATTTCCCCAAAATAACCCTGAAAAATCAATCCATTGCGGGGCGAATTGTCAAACCGCTCGGATAGGTTTGGCAGTTTCCGTTCGGTTTCGATCCTGTCGGGCCGGTCAACAGCACGTTGCGCACCCTACCCGGCCTTCCGCTGGCAGAAGGCCACGGGACCAATCGTTGCAGCCGGTCAGGCCGCGGGGCTGGAAGCCCTGCCGCCAATGCCGTCTTCAGCCCGGCATCCAGGCCAGAATATCAGCGTCTTCCCGCGTCGCCCGCTCCCGCCGACCAGCAGATTCCACATCAGAATGAGGCGCCTTCGCACCGAAAGTCGGCGGGATGGCAGAATGAAACTGCAAAAAATTGCAAAAACGGTAAATATTGCAGCATGATGCAAGCCGTGTATAGTAAACTTGGGGGACGGCCGCGGCGAGGATCTTTCTTTGGCGTGGCAAGGCAGTGGGGGAACAGGAGACATGGCCAGCCGGAGCGATGCCGACAGAAGTCAGCACCAGATCCAGCGTCATGCAGGGGAAGCGGCGACATCCGGTGCCAAACCGATTTTCCAGGTAAAAGACGTTGGCAAGACCTATGGAAGCGTGACTGCACTGCAGGATGTTTCCCTGGCGGGCTACTCCGGCGAAGTCCTGGCGATTTGTGGCGCCAACGGCGCCGGAAAATCGACGCTGTCCAAGTTGCTTGCTGGGCTGATGCGGCCATCGACCGGATCGATCTACCTGGACGGCGAATTGCTGAAGCACAGCTCGCCAAAGGATGGCATCGATGCCGGTGTCCTGATGATGTATCAGGAGCCGCTTATCGTCGACCATCTGAGTGTCGAGGAAAATCTCTGGCTGTTCGATCTCAATCGCAACTGGGCGTCCCTGAAACTGCGCCGCGACCCGGCGGAAACCCGCAAGCTGCTTGATCGTGTGGGTCTGGCCGGCATCGATATAGACCGGCCAGCGGGCGAATTGACCCCGGGCAACCGGCACATGCTGGCATTGGCCCGTGTCTTCGTGGTTCCGCATAAGCTGCTGATCCTCGATGAAACAACCGCATCCACCAATGAAGAACACTTCCGGATCGTCGTTGACATCGTTCGGCACCAGAAAGCCGAGGGCACCTGTGTGATCTTCGTATCGCACAAGCTGAACGAGGTGCTGGAACTTGCCGATCGGATCGCCGTTCTTCGGGATGGACGACTGATTGATGTCGTGCCGGCAGAAAATCGTTCGGAAGAAGACATCAGCGCAATGATGATCGGCGAACGGCTTTCGGCGCTGGCCCCAAAACCGGCACCTGCCCAGCTGGATGCCCCCCCGGTGCTGGAGGTGCGCAATTTTCGGTCGGGCCGGGTCCAGGGCGTCGATCTGACGGTGCGGCCCGGCGAGATCGTTGGCCTGTATGGCCTTGTCGGAAGCGGTCGCTCCACCATCGGGCGCGCATTGGGCGGGCATTTCGCCTTTGCGACCGACATGCTTTCCGTCGATGGCAAGGATGTCACCATCCACTCCCCGCGCGAGGCAATTGCGTCAGGTGTCTGCTATCTCACCGAGGACCGGCACAAGGAAGGCTTCATCCCCGACTTTTCCAACCAGAGCAACATGTCCCTGGTGATCCTTGACACCCTTGCAAGAGGGCGGGTCATCAACCGCGCGAAAGAGGCTCGTCTGGGCGAAGGGCTTATCGAGCGCTTTCAGATCAAGGGGACGCTGGACGGCATGACGATCAATCTGTCAGGCGGCAACCAACAGAAGGTCTGCGTGGCAAAATGGGCGGCATCTTCGGCAAAGGTCCTGATCATCGACGAGCCGACCAAAGGCGTCGATGTCGGCGCAAAGCGCCAAATCTACGAGATAATCGAGGAGTTTGCGAGGCAAGGCAAGGGCGTGCTGCTGATTTCCTCCGAGGCCGAAGAGTTGATGCACCTTAGCGACCGGGCAATTGTCATGGCCGAATACGAGATTGCGGCCGAATTCTCGGCCGGCACCTACGACAAGAAAGATCTCATTTCTGTCGCCCTCGGCGACGCGGTTCGGACCCGTCGTGCCGCCCAAAGGAGACACTAGCGTGGCAGCTTATACAAACCGCCGTTGGGTCAACCAACTCGCTTCGAACTATCCCCTCTGGATCCTGGTCGGCATCTATGCGCTTGCCTGCCTTTTCGTGCCGAAGTTCGTATCCGAGGTCAATCAGTTCAACCTCATCCGGCAAAGCTCTGTCATCGGCATCGTCTCGCTGGGCATGCTGGTGGTCATCATCTCTGCCGGTATCGATCTGAGCGTCGGGTCAATCGTCGCCCTGGCAGGCGTTATCGCCGTCGGGACCCAGGCCCATGTTCCGCTGCCGCTCGCGATCCTGGCGGGCATCGGTGTTGGCGTTGCTATCGGCGCCGCCAATGGCGCGGCAATAGCCTTCCTGCGGGTTTCGCCCTTTGTCATGACGCTCGGCATGCTGGCACTCGCCCGCGGCCTGACCTACGCCTACACGGAAGGCGGCCCGTTGCAGCCGGCGGAAGCGACCCGAGATATCTTTGTCCTGGCCGGTCGCGGAGAGATCTTTGGCGTTCCAACCATCGGGCTGATCTGGCTGGTCCTGGTCCTGCTGATTGCATTCATGCTGAATCGCACGGTCTTTGGCCGCCGCGTCTTTGCAGTGGGAAGCAACCAGAGCGCGGCTTTTGCCTCCGGCGTTCCGATATCCTGGACGCTGTTCTGCGTCTATACCATCAGCGGTTTGCTGTGCGGGCTTGCCGGAGTGCTGCTTGCATCCCGCGTCAGTGTCGCCACACCGACCATGGGGCAGGCGTTCGAACTTGATGCCATTGCGGCCGTCGTGATTGGCGGGGCGAGCCTGGCCGGCGGACGAGGCACAGTTTTGGGTACGGTGATCGGCACCCTGATTCTGGTGCTGATCGTCAATATCCTGAACCTGATGAGCGTTTCGATCTTTTGGCAGGACGCAGTGCGCGGCGCGATCATCATCGCCGCAATGATCTTCGGAAATCTGCGAGGACGCAACAGCTGACGAAGCAGAAGCAGGTCCCGATCAGGGAATTAACGCCCCGAACAGCGGGCAGAGGGTAGGAGAAATTGACCATGACTAAACTTTCGAGGCTGCTCGGAATGAGCGCGCTGGCGGTCGCCTTGCTTGGCAACACGGCCTATGCACAAACCAAGGAAGCCAGCGAAGTCACCATCGGCTTTCTGCAGCGCACGATGACCGCCCCCTATTATGTTGCAATGTGGAAAGAGGCCGAACGGCTGTCCGCCGAAAAGGGCTTTACGCTTGTGGCAAGCCAGGCTGACGGCGATGCCGTCAAGCAGATGCAGCAGCTGGAAGACATGGTTGCGCGCGGCGTGGACGTCGTTGTCATGAACGCCGTCGATCCTGTCACCACCGAAACGGCGGTCAAGGAAGCAATCGCAAACGGCCTGCAGGTGGTGTTCATTGACACCGAGGTGCCGAATGTCGGCGCCAATGCCACCTTTGGCGCAGACAATGAAGGCATCGGCAAGCTGGCCGGCGAGATCATGGCCAAGCGTGTCGGCGCCGGCCCGGTCACGATCGGCATCCTCGAAGGTGCTCCGGAAGACAAGTTCGTGGGCCCCGCGCGCGAGAAGGGCTTCCTGTCCGGTCTGGACGCGGGCGGCACCAAATATGAGGTTGTCGTGCGTGGTCAGGCGAAATACGCGCAAGACCTGGCTGTCCCCGCGACCGAGGACATGCTGACCGCGCATCCTGATCTGAACATCATCTTTGGCTATAACGACGCCATGGCCCTTGGTGCGCTGTCGGTCCTTCCTGCCGATTCGCCGATTCTCGTCGCTGGCATCGATGGCCAAAAGGAAGCCTTCAAGGCGATCAAGGATGGCGGCTGTGAAGGCAAATACGTTTCGACCGGCCTGAACTCGCCCACGCTTGCTGCGCGCGACGGCTTCAACCTGGCGCTTGAAATCGCCACGGGCGTTACCGCGCCGAACAGCGACCAGGCCTTCGTATTCACGCAAGTCGCCGGGATCGGCTGCGACAACATCGACGAGTTCTACGACGAAAACAGCGCCTTCTGATCTGATAGGTTTTAGTGCTCCCAGCAACTGCCGGTCGGGCCATGTGCACCGGCCGGCATTTTTTCTGCCTTCGCTTTGCCGCAGCGCGCAATCGCCGGCCGGAACGTCTTTCCAATCCGGACGGTCCGCCGAAGGCAGCGTGAACTCCATTCGAAGATGCGGCTTTTGCATGACGCGCCTCATGATGCAGATCACCATCGATCTGGCCACCTGACAGGGAGCGAAATAATCTCGCCGGTAGAACACATTCACGGGCAGCATTGTGCCGTTGCATGCGATGTCCCTGGCACAGGTCGCAACACCGGGAGACGGTCGATGCCGATCATGGAACAGCGGCCCGGGCCGGCCACGGCAAGGGCGTCGATAGTATATGCAAGAATATGCTTCTACCACATTAACCGTAGCTTCTTGCACAAGTCGCTTGTCTGGCGCCTTGCGCCGCGATAGCCTGAATTACGATTTGGAGTAATACCGCGATGTATCTGGACAAATTCAGACTTGACGGCAAGACGGCAGTGGTGACGGGGGGAGGCCGCGGCATCGGCAAGGCCGTTGTGTCGGCATTTCTGGAAGCGGGCGCGCGTGTTTCAATCATCGAACTGGACGAGGCAAGCGCCCGCGACGCCGAAGCCGCATTCCTTGGCGAAGGCCATAGCGTCAAAGCATATGTGGCGGATGTCACCGAGCCCGACAGCATCGAGGCAATTGCATCCGCAATGGAAGAAAGCGGTGGCGCCGACATTCTTGTGAACAATGCCGGGATTGCCCTGAGCGATATTCCAGCGGAAAATATGGAAGATGCGCGCTGGCGCAAGGTCATCGATGTGAACCTGAACGGCACATTCTGGTGCAGCCGGGCATTTGGCAAGCGCATGATCGCACGCGGAGCCGGAGCGATCGTGAATGTTGGATCGATGTCGGGCTTTATTGTCAATCGTCCACAGCCGCAGGCGCATTACAATGCCTCCAAGGCCGCGGTTCATCACCTCACAAGGTCTTTGGCAGTAGAATGGGCGCCGCACGGCGTGCGCGTCAATGCCGTGGCGCCAACCTACATCGACACGCCGCTGAATGACCTCGTGAAAACGAACAAACCGATGTATGATCGCTGGCTGGATTCCACTCCGATGGCCAGAATGGGCACCGCGGACGAGATCGCCAATGTCGTTCTGTTTCTGGCGTCGCCGGCATCAAGCCTGATGACCGGATCGATCGTCCTGGCAGACGGTGGCTATACAAGCTGGTAGTGCTGTCATTCTTGATCCCGGTCCGGTGGAGAGCTGAACGAGCAATAAGAGCGGCACATTCATCGTTTGAAGATCTGGGTTTGGAAATGTTGGGGGTTTGCTTGGTTCTGCAGTTCGTCGCCCGGTTTTTGCATCAGGATTCGCTTGCGCCTCGGGCTGCTTTGCGGGCAAAGATGCCGGTGCGTGACCTGGTGTCATGAATGCCTAGACCCCATCGCGATCTTGGCCGGATTCTAGAGATTGCGCGCCTGTATTACGAAGACAAATGGTCGCAGTCTGAAATTGCGACCAGGTTCTCGATGTCGGCCGCAACGGTCAGCCGATATCTTCAGAAAGCCTCCGCATTGGGGTTTGTCGAAACTCGGGTTGTGTCAAGCGCTTACCGGGATTTCGAGACCGAGGCAAAGCTCGTCAATGTTTTTGGCCTGACCGACGCCTGCATAGTACCGACAATGACAACGCCATTCGAGACAGAGCAGCGGTTGGCGCAATCCGCCGCGCGCGTGATCAGGGGCTTTGCAACGCCCGGATCAATCTTTGGTGTGTCCAATGGCAGGACTGTTGCCGCAACAGTCGCCGAAGTTCAACGGGGCCGCTCTACCGATATTGATGTCATCACCCTTATTGGTGGAGTAGCACGCGCGGAAACGGCCTCGGGGACAAGTGAAGTTTGCCGGGTTCTGGCAGAAAAGCTGGGGGGAAAGGCGTGGATGTTGCCCGTCCCGGCTGTGGTGCAGGATGCCCTCATTGGCCAGGCGATTGTAAGATCAGACGCGGTCGCGATGGTTCTCGAAATGATGCAGCGGCAAAGCGTGGCCATTTTTGGCATCGGCGCGATGTTGGCGGGATCCTCGACCTTCCAGCATGGCCTCTTTGACGAGGCTCATATGGCCGATCTCGTCGAGAGAGGCGCCGTAGGCTCGATCTGCGCCAGGTTCTTCAATGCTCAGGGAAATATCCTCCAATCGGATCTGGACGACCGGACGATCTCGATCTCGCTCAACCAGCTTCGCCAGACACCCATTCGTCTGGGGATCGCTTTCGGACGGGACAAGATTGCAGCTATATCTGCCGGTATAGCCGGCGGCTACATCAGCCATCTGGCGACGGATTCTGAAACAGCGGAACAATTGCTCGCGTCACGCCGCCAGGCTCACTGACCGTCAAACCCAGAATATGCAATGATGGCGAATTGGTCGCGGCGAAGCGGGCTTCGGCGCCTATGGCGCCGTCCCGCAAGCGTGACCATCGCGTTTCAGCGCATTGCTCGCATGAGCGCATTGTCCGCAATGGTGCAGGAACAGGTGCAAACAGAAAAGGCGCCCTGCAGGACGCCCTCTAACCCATCGGGAATATTGGTGGAGCCAGGCGGGATCGAACCGCCGACCTCTTGAATGCCATTCAAGCGCTCTCCCAACTGAGCTATGACCCCACCGGAGGTACCGCAGGCTGTCGCCTGCGTTGGGCGGCTATGTAGACGGGGCCGCGGGGGGGCGCAAGGGAAAAATGCACGCCCCCACGGCGGTATTTCAGTGCTCTTCCTCGTCGCCGGCTACATCGGCCAGATCGTCCAGCGACACGTTGTCGTCGGCATCGTCCTCGAGCAGATCGTCGTCCATCTCGGTGTCATCGGCGGCACCGGACACCAGAAGTTCGTCGTCGGTCTCGAGATCGTCGACAAGCGCGTCGTCCTTTTCGGGCAACACGCGCGAGATAACGGCAGCGGCAAGTTTGCGGCGGGCCGATTCGATATCGACCACCTCGCCGGTATAGGGGCTGACCACGGGCATGCGGTTCATGTCATAGAAACGCTTGCCGGTCGTCGGGCAGATGCGCTTCGTGCCCCAGTCTTCCTTGGACATGGGAGATCCCTTCAGTTGAGAACCGGAAAAGGTGGTTCGGCGTCCGGTGCGAAAGCCGCCCCTTGCCATGGAAGCGGACGGCTGTCAAAGGCTTTCGATGCGGAGGCAGATGCGCATTCCGCAAAGTGAATTCAAGGGGATTTTCACGCGAAATGCCTGTGCTTCCGGGGAGTCCGCCGGTGGAGGTGCATCTGAAGCGATCGGTCCGCGCGCGGCGATTCTCGCTGCGCGTTTCGCGACTGGACGGAAAGATCACGCTGACCCTGCCGGCGCGCGCGCGTGAGCGCGATGCGATGGCCTTCCTGCAGGCCCAGGAAGGCTGGCTGCGCGAGACGCTGGCAGCCATGCCGGAAACCGGCGGCGTGGCCGTCGGGCCGGGAATGCTGTTGCCGGTCGAAGGGCGGCTGCTGCGGATCCTGCCCGGCGCAGGCCGTGCGGTCCGGGTCGAGGGCGATGCGCTGGTTGTGCCGGGCGAGCCGGCGCAGGCAGGTGCGCGGGTCGCGGCCTGGCTGAAGGCTCTGGCGCGCGACCGCCTGGCGCGGGCCTCGTCGGAATATGCGGCGCGGGTCGGGCGCAGCTACACGCGGCTGACCCTGCGCGACACCCGGTCGCGCTGGGGATCGTGCAGCCATGACGGCGCATTGATGTATTCCTGGCGGCTGATCCTCGCGCCACCTTCCGTGCTTGACTATGTGGCCGCACATGAGGTTGCGCATCTGGTCGAGATGAACCATTCCGCGGCCTACTGGGCCATCGTCTCGCGGCTGTACCCCGGCTGGCGGCAGGAGCGGGCCTGGCTGCACGGCCACGGGCAGGACCTGCACCGCTACCGCTTCGGGGCGGGCGGCAGCGGGGCTTGACCGCCCGGCGCCGCGGGTGTTCCCATCGCGCCATGCAGATGACCGCACGCCCGCAGCCCACCGACGCCGCCGCGAACGAACGGCTGTACCGCAGCCTGCGCCAGCAGGTGATGCACGGCGAACTGGCGCCCGGCCAGCCGTTGACGCTGCGTGGCATAGGCAAGCAGTTCGGCGTGTCGATGACCCCCGCGCGCGAGGCGGTGCGGCGGTTGGTCGCCGAAGGCGCGCTGACGCTGTCGTCCTCGGGCCGGGTGGCAACCTGGGAACTGACACCCGACCGGATCGAGGAACTGGCGGCCATCCGCGCCATGCTGGAGCCCGAGATGGCGGCCCGCGCCCTGCCGCGTGCCCATTTCGCACTGATCGAGCGGCTGGCCGCGATCAACACCCAGAATGCCGAGGCGGTGGCGCGCCACGACGCCGTGTCCTATGTCCGCACCAATCTGGAATTTCACCGCACGCTTTATCTGCGTGCCCAGACGCCGGCTATGCTGGCCATTTGCGAAACCGTCTGGCTGCAGCTTGGCCCGACCATGCGGGCGCTTTACGCGCGGTTGCGGCGCAAGGAGGCGCCGCCCTATCACCGGATGATTCTGGCTGCGCTGAAGGCAGGCGACGAGCCAGGGTTGCGGCTGGCGGTGCGCACCGATGTGACGCAGGGGCTGCGGCACCTTGCGGGGTAACGGGCGCGGTCTGCCGCGCCCGCCCCTCGGATCACTTCATCGTCGCCAGATAGGCCGCGACATCCTCGCCGCCCTTGGGCAGCTTCAGCGTCATTTTCGACTTGGCCTTGGGGTCGCCGGAATTTTCATCCAGCCATTTGCTCGGATCGACGACATAGGCCGCGATCATCGCCTCGTCCCAGACAAGGCCCTTGGCGCCAGCCTTCTGGATGCCGTCGCCGTATTTGAAATCGGCAACCGAAGCCACCGGACGGCCGACGACGCCCCAGAGGTTCGGGCCGACCTTTCCGCCCTTGACCAAATCCTGACCCGATGGATCGGTGATGGTGTGGCAGGATTTGCATTTATTATAAACGGTTTTGCCCTTCTCGGCATCGCCAGCGGCAACCGGCAGTGCCAGTGCCGACAGGGCAAACGCCGCGACCAGCAAGGATGGCGTTCTCATCAGCTTTCCTTTCACGTCACGAATCACCTCTTTGCCCGAGGCGAAAGCGGTGTGTCCTGGGCCCGTTGCAGATCGACCCGCCCTGATCGGGATCAGATCGGGCGACCGGGGTCAACCGGGGCCGGCTGCGACCTGTCGTCACCGGCCAGTTGCGGCTCAGCCAGCAGGGCCGCGATGGCGGCCAGATCGCCGCCGGGGTCGCGCAGTACCAGCGCCTCAAGCGCGCGGAAGTGGCGCAGCACCTCCTCCCCGGTCTCCGTCAGCTGCGCGCCGCCGCCACCCGGCCCGCCGCGCGTGCTGAGGACGAGCGGTGCGCGAAAGCCGGCATTCATCTCCTCGACCAGCGACCAGGCGCGCTTGTAGCTCATCCCCAGCGCACGGCCGGCCGCCGAAATCGAGCCGGTGGCGCCGATCTGCGCGAGAAGATCGGCCTTGCCCGGGCCAAGCATCAGCACATCGCCAAAATGCAGGCGCAGGCGCAGGCGGGGGGGCATGATGGGTACCATGCGCCGAGTGTCGCCCCGCCGCGTCCTGCGTGCAAGTCCCGGCACCCTGCCGGCTGCGCCGCCATTCGTGTCTTCGCAAAGGTCGAAACTGCGCTATCGTGCTTTCGGAGGAACGAGTCGCGCCGCCCTGGCCGCCGCCTGGACCGGCGTCCGGGGCGTTGCGCACCATGCCGGCGTTTCAGGGAGGGGGCGGGATGCAGCGACCAATCCGCAGGCACGAGGATGCCGTCGTCGCCGCGCTGGCGGGCGGAAAGGCCGCACGGTCGTCCATCGTCGCCTCCTGGGCACGGTCGATGAATGTGCACGGGCTGGATCCGACACGCCGCCCCCGCGACGAACGGATGACCGAGGAAGAATTTGCAGCCGTACGCGAGCGGATGGAACCCGTGGCCCTGGCCGCCCGCCCGACCATGGAGCGGCTGTTTCAGGCGGTGGGGGCATTCGGGGCCAGCGTGATCCTGGCGAACAGCGACGGCATCCCGGTCGAGCGGCTGGGAAAATCCTCTGAGGACCGCGACTTTGCCGCGGCTGGCCTGTGGATCGGCACCCGCTGGTCCGAGGCCGCGGCCGGTACCAACGGCATCGGCACCGGGCTGGCTGAGGGGCGGCCGGTGGTGATCCATCGCGATCAGCACTTCCTGGCGGCGAACATCGGGCTGACCTGTGCCTCCGCCCCCGTGCATGACGCGGTGGGCGAATTGGTGGCCGTCCTCGACGTCTCGACCGTGCGCGCCGATCTGGGCGAGGCGCTGGCGGGCCTGGTCAGCCATTCCGTGACCGAGGCCGCGCGCAAGATCGAGGCGGATATTTTTCACCGCCACTTTCCCCGGGCGCGGATGGTTCTGGTGCCCGGACTGGACCGCGGGCTCGGCGCACTTCTCGCCGTGGATGCGGATGAGCTGGTGATCGGCGCCACCCGCGCGGCGCGCCAGCATCTGGACCTGTCGGGCGACCTGGCGAGCAATCCGGTGCCGGTCGCGGATCTGTTGGCGCTGGACAGCCACGATCGGCCGCAGGACGGCGAACGCGCAGTGATCGCCCGCGCCCTGGCCCGCGCGGGTGGCAATGTGACGGCCGCTGCGCGGGCGCTTGGCGTTTCGCGCGCAACCCTGCATCGCAAACTGGGGCGGAGCGGGTAATCTTCTTTCGCGCCGCCTCGCGCAAATTCGCGCGGGCGACTGTCGCAGATCTGCGACGATGCTGCAGCGCGGCCCGCCCTGGCCGGAGTGACGCAGGCCCTTTGCGCGCCCATCCTGACATCAAGGCCGCCGGAGGAGGCGGTCGATCAGGAGGAACACATCATGTCGAAAGTGGAAACGCTGGCCATGCAGGCGGCGCCCTTCAACAAGCGCTACGATAACTTCATCGGCGGCGAATGGGTGGCACCGAAATCCGGCCGCTACATGGAGAACATCTCGCCCGTGACGGGCCAGGTGGTCTGTGAAGTGGCGCGGTCAGGCGCCGAAGATGTCGAGCTGGCGCTTGATGCCGCGCACCGGGCCCGCAGGAAATGGGGCGAGACCAGCGTTACCGAACGGTCGAACATCCTGCTGAAGATCGCCGACCGGATCGAGCAGAACCTGGAAGCCATCGCAATTGCCGAGACCTGGGACAACGGCAAGCCGCTGCGCGAGACCATGGCCGCAGACATCCCGCTGACCGTTGACCATTTCCGGTATTTCGCCGGCGCGATCCGCGCGCAGGAAGGCTCGATCGGGGTGATCGACAATGACACCGTGGCCTATCACTTCCATGAGCCGCTGGGCGTCGTCGGCCAGATCATCCCCTGGAACTTTCCGATCCTGATGGCGGCATGGAAACTGGCACCGGCCCTGGCGGCGGGCAATTGCGTGGTGCTGAAGCCGGCCGAGCAGACCCCGGCCTCGATCCTGTACCTGATGCAGTTCATCGAGGATCTGCTGCCCCCCGGGGTGCTGAACATCGTCAACGGCATCGGCGAAGAGGCCGGCGCGGCCTTGTCGTCCTCGAAGCGCATCGCCAAGATTGCCTTCACCGGCTCGACCCCGGTCGGCAAGATGATCATGAAGGCCGCTGCCGACAACCTGACCAACATCACGCTGGAACTGGGCGGCAAGTCGCCGAACATCTTCTTTGCCGATGTGATGAACGAGGATGATGCATTCCTCGACAAGGCGCTGGAAGGGTTCGCCATGTTCGCGCTGAACCAGGGCGAGATCTGCACCTGCCCCAGCCGGGCACTGGTGCAGGAATCGATCTACGAGCGCTTCATGGAACGCGCCATCAAGCGCGTCGAGGCGATCACCGCGGGCGATCCGCGGGCGACGGCAACGATGATCGGCGCCCAGGCCAGCCAGGAGCAGTTCGACAAGATCAGCTCCTATCTGGAGGTCGGGCGCGAGGAGGGCGCCAAGGTGCTGACGGGCGGCGCGGTCAACCGCTTCGACGGCGATCTGGCCGGCGGATTCTACATCCAGCCCACGATCTTCGAGGGCAACAACAAGATGCGGGTGTTCCAGGAGGAGATCTTCGGGCCGGTGGTCTCGGTCACGACGTTCAAGACGCTGGACGAGGCGTTGCAGATCGCCAACGATACCGTCTTCGGCCTGGGTGCCGGCGTCTGGAGCCGCGATGTGAACACCGCCTACCGCGCCGGCCGCGGCATCGAGGCCGGGCGGGTCTGGACCAATTGCTACCACGCCTATCCCGCCGGCGCGGCCTTCGGCGGCTACAAGCAATCGGGCATCGGGCGCGAGACGCACAAGATGATGCTCGACCACTACCAGGAGACCAAGAACCTGCTGGTCAGCTACAGCCCGAACAAGCTGGGCTTCTTCTGAGGCCGGTCGCGGCCGCGGAACCGGCGGCGGGGGGCTGTCTGCCCCCCGCCCATTGGTTCGGGGAACCAATGGCCCCCCGAGGATATTTGGCCAGATGAGAAGGCGCGCGGTCCCTGTCGGCCGCACGCCCCCGGATCATTGCGCCGCAGCCGGGCGTTTCAGCAGGAAGGCCAGCGGAATGGCCGCCAGAGTGATCCACATCATCAGCCAGAAGTCGTCGACATAGGCGATCATCGCCGCCTGCGCATTGACGAGGCCATCGAGGCTGGAGAGCGCCGAGGCATCTCCGCCCACCGCCGCCGGGCTGAGTTGGCGCAGGACCGGGTTGAACGGGTTGATCGCCGCCGCAAGCTCGGAATGGTTGACCTGGATATTGCGCGTCAGCAGGTAGGAGACAACCGAGATTCCGATCGACGAGCCGATATTGCGCACGAGGCTGAACAGGCTGGTCGCATCGGCGCGGAACTGCGGGGCGAGCGTGGCGAAGGCGACCGTCGACAGCGGCACGAAGACAAGGCCGAGGCCGAGGCCCTGGGTGATCCCCGAGCGGATGATCGGCAGCGAATCCATCTGCGGCGAGAAGCCCGTCATCTCCCACAGCGAAAGCGCGGTGAGAAGAAGGCCCGCAACCACCAGCTTGCGCGGGTCGACAACCCGGACGAGGCGGCCGACGAGCAGCATCGAGATCATCGTGCCGACGCCGCGAGGCGCCATCACGAGGCCGGTGGTGACGACCGGGTAGCCGAAGATCCGCGACAGCATCGGCGGCAGTAGCGCCAGCGACGACAGCAGCAGGATGCCGATCACGAAGATGAAGAACAGCGCCGTGGTGAAGTTGCGGTCGGCAAAGATCTTCGGGTCGAGGAACGGCTGGCGGGCAGTCCCGATATGGGTTCCGAACAGCCAGAAGCCGGAAATGGCAAGAACGGCATAGATCCAGATCTCTGCCGAGGCGAACCAGTCCACCTCGCCCCCGCGGTCGAGCATCAGTTGCAGCGTTCCGATCGCAAGGGCCAGCATCCCGAAGCCGGCAAGATCGAAGCGGCGGGGACGCCGCTGCGAGCGCGGCAGGAAGGCGGCGGAACCGAGGAAGGCCAGGATGCCGATCGGCAGGTTGATGAAGAACACCCAGCGCCAGTTCCAGCTTTCGGTGAGCCAGCCGCCCAGCGTCGGGCCGATGATCGGGCCGACCATGATGCCAGCACCCCACATCGCCATGGCCTGGCCCGCCCGTTCGCGCGGGTTGATGTCGAGCAGGAAGGTCTGCGACAACGGCGCGATGGCGGCGCCGAAGACGCCCTGCAGCAGCCGGAAGGCCACCATCGACGGCAGGCTCCAGGCCATGCCGCAGGCGACGGATGCCACAACGAAGCCGACGATCGAGACGAGGAACAATTCGCGCTTGCCGAAGCGGTCCGACAGCCAGCCGGTCATCGGCGTCATGATCGCGGCCGAGACGATGTAGCTGGTCAGGACCCAGTTGATCGTATCCTGCGAGGCGCCGAGATCGCCCACCATCGACGGCAGGGCCACATTGGCGATGGTGGTGTCGAGCACCTGCATGATCGTGGCCAGCATGATGGCCACCGTGATCAGGCCGCGATGCGGCACTTCGGTTGCGACGGCAGACATTCCTGCGCCTCAGTCCGCGGCCATGGCCGACAGGAACGGGGCGCCGGTCTGCACCGTCACCTCGGCCGACAGGCCGGTCGCCAGCGCGGCCATGTCTGCGGGGTTGTCCAGCCGGATACGCACCGGCACCCGCTGTGTCACCTTGACCCAGTTCCCCGTCGCATTCTGCGCCGGCAGCAGCGAAAACTCGGCCCCCGTGCCGGCGCCTATCGCCTCCACCGTGGCGGAATGATGGCGCGAGGGATCGAAGTCGAAGGTGACTTCGGCCTTCTGGCCGGGCTTCATGTCGGCCAGTTGGGTTTCCTTGAAATTCGCATCGACCCAGAGGTCGCCGGTCTCGACCAGCGTGAAGAGCGGCGAGCCGGCGGCAACCATTGTCCCTTCGCGAAAGGCGGTAGACTGGTAGATCAGCCCGTCGGCCGGTGCCGTCACCGTGGTGACGGTCAGGTTGTAGCGTGCCGATTCCACCGCGGCGAGGGCGGCCTTCACGCGGGGATGGTCGTCGATTGCCGCCAGCGGGTCGCCGCCCAGCGCGGCAGCGGCGGCGGTCAGCGTCATTTCGGCCACCTGCGCCTGATCGCGCGCCTGTTCGGCTGCGTGGCGGGCATCGTCGAGATCGGTCGTGGTGGCGACGCCGCGGTCGTTCAGCGCGATCTTGCGATCCAGTTCATGTTGCAGGTAGCGGGCGTTCTCGGCGGCGAGTTCGGCTTGCGCGCGGGCCTGCCCCCAGGCGGCCTGCAACTGCTCGACCGCCAGCCGCGCGCTCATCACCGCGGCCTCGGCCTCGGACAGGGCAAGGCGGTAGGGCTCTGGATCGACCTGGAAGAGAAGATCGCCCTTCTGCACCGGCTTCAGCTCCTCGACCGCAACCTTGACCACGCGGCCGCTTACCGTGGAGGCGACCGACAGCCGGGCCTGGCGGAGATTGGCATTTTCGGTCGATTCCGAGCCGGTGCCGGCGAACCAGGCCCAGGTCGCCCCACCGGCCAGCAGCAGCGGAACCGACAGCATCAGCGCAAGCCGGCGGGCGCCGCCACCCCGGCGCGCAGGCTTGGCCGGAGACGCCGGGGTCGGCACGGACTGGGGCGCGATGGAGGCAGTTTCTGACATGTCTTTCATGGTGCTACGCCACAGCTTCGGGACGGAGGTCGCGTGGGACGGCCCCGGTCAGGGTTTCGGTCACGGCAAGGAGGGCCTTCTCGAAGGTCCGCCGCTCGTCGTCGGAAAGGGCGGTCAACGCCTCGGCGCAGATGTCATGGATCACGCGCTTCACCTCGGGCGCGGCCTCGCGGGCGCGGTCGGTGGGCAGAACGATACGGGCACGGCGATCTTCGGGGTGCGGCGCCCGCACCACCCAGCCGGATTGCTCCATCCGGTCGATCAGACGCGAGACGCTCATCGGCTCGACATCCAGCCGTTCGGCCAGCATCGCCTGCGTCATCGGCCCATCGCGGAGCGTGAGGCCGAGAAGGCGCCATTGCGTGGCGGAAAGGCCGTATATTGCGGTCTGCGCCTCGAATTGGCGGCGGATGGCACGGCTGGCGTCGCTGAGCAGCATGGCAAGGGCATCGATTCGATAATCCATAAGCCGCTGATATAATAACAGTGGATTATCAATCAATCGAAACCGCGGCCCCGGGGCTGTGCGGCATCGCACAGCGCCAGTTCGGTGACGAGCGATCCCCGGATGGTGCAGATGCCGGCCGCTGTCCGGAATCAGCACCTGGCACTGACCTTGCACCGACCCGGCGCGCGACGGGGCGCAGGCCGAGGACGCCCTGTCCGGCCCCCACGGGGACTGCCGCGAGATCCTGTCCATGCCCGGGTGGCCCTTGCAGACGGGCCAATCCCACGGACCCTTTCGAATCGACCCGAACGCATGGCGCGATCCGATACGGACTTTCTGCCCCCGACGGGGCCTCACATTCGGCCGGAACCGCAGGAATCTGCCAAAACGACGGCATCCTTGACGTAAAGCCGGGGGAGTGGAACGCTTGATCGGTGCGACCCTTGCCGCACCACAAACGTCGGGTGCAGCGCCGCACCCGCCAACAGGGATGACAGCAGATGTGCAATGCCTGCCTGATCGAAAGCGTCAAATCCTCCATGCTCTCGCGCCGAGCACTCTTTGCCGGCGCCGCCACCACCACGGCCGCCCTCGTCGCCTCGGGATTGACGGCGGCCCGCCCCGCACTGGCCCAGGCCGCGGGCAGGGTCGTCGACCTGACACATGCCTGGGACGGCAGCTTTCCCACCTTCGATGGCCTGCCCGGAATCATCTATGAACCTTCCGTGAAGTTCGACGAGTCGGGATACCAGCTGTGGAAGCTGACGATCTTCGAACATTCCGGCACCCATATCGATGCGCCGTTGCATTTCACCAAGGATGGCACCTCGGTCGCCGACCTGCCGCCAGAAAATCTGATCTGCCCGCTTTGCGTGATCGACCTGACGGCCAAGGCCAAGGACGATGCCAATGCGATGGTCGAACCCGCGGATATCGAAGCCTGGGTATCCGCCAACGGCGAGATTCCGAAAGGCGCCTGTGTCGCGATGAATTCGGGCTGGGCCGCTCGTCTTGGCAGCCCGGATTTCCGCAACACGCCGGATGGCGCCCTCGCCTTCCCCGGCTTCTCCAAGGCTGCGACCGACATGCTGGCCGGGCTGGACGTGGCCTCGATCGGGGTGGATACGCTGTCGCTTGACCCCGGCAATTCCGCCGATTTCGCAGTGCATTTTTCATGGCTGCCGGGCGGGCGTTTCGGGATCGAGAATCTGGCCGGTCTCGACCAGATGCCGGCGACGGGCGCGACGATCTTCATCGGCGCACCAAAGCACAAGGGCGGCACTGGCGGTCCGGCCCGCGTGATGGCGGTGGTCTGATGGCGACGGTTCCGCTTTGCGGCGATGCAGAGGCGGGGGCGGAGGCCCTCGCCGTCTTTGACGACATCCGGACAAAGCGCCAGACGGATTACGTCAACAATTTCTGGCGCGCACTGGCCAATGACCCGGCATTGCTGGCCGCCACATGGGAGCGGCTGCAACGGGTGATGGGTCCGGGCGCACTCGACCCGCTGATGAAGGAGCTGATCTACATCGCGGTCTCCGTGGCGAACGGCTGCGAATATTGCGTCCATTCCCATACCGCGGCAGCCCGCGCCAAGGGCATGACCCCGCAGATCCATGGCGAGTTGCTGGCCGTCATCGCCATGGCCAGCCAGACCAACGCCCTTGCCACCGCGCTGCAGGTCCCGGTCGACGAACGGTTCCGGGCATGACCACGGAACCATCCCGCCCGCGGCGGCGATGCGGGACGCCTTAGCCCTTGGGGTCGGGCAAGGCCGGCAGGCTGCGCAGATAAAGGATCACCGCCGCCAGGTCGTCGGGCGTGAAGGCGGCAAAATTGGCATAGGGCATGGGCGGCAGCATCGGCCTGCCGTCTGGTCGCACGCCTTTCGTGATCATGGTCGCCAGTTCATCATCGCTGTAGCCGGCCAGACCGTCCGCATGGCTGGTCAGGTTCGGCGCCACCGAACTGCCCCAGGGGCCATGGAACTCCATCCCGCCTGCCGCCAGATGCGTATCAAGCATCGGTCCCTGTGGTCCGAAGGTGGTGTGGCACTCCAGGCAATGCGCCACCGGCCCCGCCAGATAGGCGCCATATTCGACCGTCACCCCCGCGGCAGGCGCAGTGACCGACTGGATCGGCGGGCCATAGGCCGGCGGCAACGGAATACGGTATTCGCTGGCCGGCAAATCGCTTGCGACCGCCGGCAAGCTGCGCAGAAAGACCACGATCGAGCCGACATCGTCGTCCGACAGGCCGCGATACATCAGGGCCGGCATCGGCGGACCGATCAGGCTGCCATCGGGGCGCAGCCCTTCGCGGATGGCCTTGGCAAGCTCGGCATCCGACCAGCCGGCGATGCGGCCAGCAGGGGTCAGGTTCGGTGCCACTGCGCGGAAGGCCTCGTTGTCCTCGACGACGCGGCCAGCCAGTTCTTCGGCCATGACCGGGCCTTGCGGCCCCATCGGCGTATGGCAGTTCCCGCAACCGCCGGGTCCCCGCACAATGTATTCGCCACGCTCCAGGCTGGGCTCCGCCAGTGCCGGACTGCCAAGCGCGGCCACACCGATCAACATCACGCTCCGCACCATCGCCGTGGTACGGCTGGGCATCTGTCCCGACATCCTGTCTCTCCTTCAGCCCCGGTGAATTTCCGGCCCGCGTTGCGGCGGCCGATTTTGCAGGGCCGCCACGGCAACTTGGCACAGAACCCCCGCGCTGCGTCAATGCCCGTCACCGCCCGCCGCGGTCTGCCGGCAACTCGGGCCTGCCGGGGGGCGGATCGACCGGCCGGGTTTTCGCCCCTCCGGGGGGCGGGGCATTGCCCGCGGCATGAAGTTCTGGCCAGCAGCCCCGGGGAAATGGCGCGGACCGGATGGTCCGGGCGGGCGCGCCGCTTTGCGCCACCGCCCAATCTTGCAGCGCGCGCCCCACCTTCGGGCGCATTTCCGGCAGTTTTCCGGCGCGGCCTGCCTTCGGCGCTTTCCTTCACGGCGCGGTACGGAAAGAATGGCTGCTAACCGAACCCAGCCAGGTGGGGCGCATGTCGATCAAGGCCAGCATCTACCATCTTACGCATTATCTCTATGACCAGCCGGTGCGTCTGGGCCCGCAGATCCTGCGGTTGCGGCCGGCGCCACACAGCCGGACGCGGGTGATCTCGCATTCGCTGAAGGTCAGCCCCGGTGGGCATTTCGTGAATCACCAGCAGGATCCCTATGGCAACTGGCTGGCCCGCTTTGTCTTCCCCGAGCCGGTGCGGGAACTGAAGATCGAGGTCGATCTTGTCGCCGACATGACGGTCTACAATCCGTTCGACTTCTTCGTCGAGGAATCGGCGGAAACCTGGCCCTTCACCTATCCGCCCGACCTGACCGAGGATCTGTCGATCTACCGCCGCGCCGAACCGCCAGGCCCCGGGCTTGCGGCCCGTCTGGCGGCAATCCCCCGCATGCCGCAGCGGACGGTCGATTTCGTGGTGGGGCTGAACCGGCAACTGTCGCAGGACATCCGCTACCTGATCCGCATGGAGCCGGGCGTCCAGACCCCGGAAGAGACGCTGGACAAGGCCAGCGGATCCTGCCGCGATTCCTCATGGCTGCTGGTCAACATGCTGCGGCATCTGGGGTTTGCCACACGCTTCGTCTCGGGCTACCTGATCCAGTTGAAACCCGACCTGAAGGCGCTTGACGGCCCCTCGGGCACCGAGGTCGATTTCACCGACTTGCACGCCTGGGTCGAGGTCTACCTGCCCGGCGCGGGCTGGATCGGGCTGGATCCGACCAGCGGCTTGCTGACGGGGGAAAGCCACATCCCCCTGGCCGCCGCCCCGCATTACCGCAATGCCGCACCGATCGCCGGCGGATATTTCGGCTCGGCGCAGGTTTCCTTCGACTTCGAGATGAAGGTCGCGCGCATCGCCGAACACCCCCGCATCACCCGCCCCTTCGGTGAGGAAAGCTGGCAGGAGTTGAACGCACTGGGCCGCAAGGTCGATGCCGCGCTGCAGGCCGGCGATGTGCGGCTGACCATGGGCGGTGAGCCGACCTTCGTGTCGATCGACGATTTCGAGGCGGACGAATGGAACACCGCCGCCGTCGGGCCGACAAAGCGCGACCGCGCCGATGGGCTGATCCGCCGGTTGCGCGACCGCTTTGCCCCAGGCGGCTTTCTGCATTACGGACAGGGCAAATGGTACCCGGGCGAAACCCTGCCGCGCTGGACCTTCTCGCTGTACTGGCGGCGCGACGGCAAGCCGATCTGGCAGAACCCCGACCTGATCGCAACCGAGGGCGGCGACCAGGCTGCCACCGCAATGCAGGCGCAAGATCTGCTGCGCGAAATTGCCGCCGAACTGGATCTGCCCGCCGAGAACATCCTTCCCGCTTATGAAGATCCGGCCGAATGGCTGGTGAAGGAGGCGCAGCTTCCCGACAACGTCACCCCTGCCAATTCGCGACTGAAGGACCCCGAGGCCCGCCACCGGATCGCCCAGGTCTTCGACCGCGGGTTGACCGAACCCGTAGGCTATGTCTTGCCCGTCCAGCCCTGGATGGGCCTCGACCAGCGCCGGCGCTGGCAGTCAGAGCGCTGGCACCTGCGCCGCGGTCATGTGTTCCTGGTGCCTGGCGACAGCCCGGTCGGCTATCGCATTCCCCTGGACAGCCTGCCCTGGCTGTCAGCAGCGCAATATCCCTACATCAACCCCACCGATCCCACGGTCGAACGCCCACCGTTGCCCGAACCCGCTGCCGTAGACACCACCGGCCGGCCGCAGGCGCGTGCCTCCTTCGTCGCGGATGCAGCCGTGCAGCACATGCCCGGCCAGCACGCATCCGAGGTCGGCGGCGTCGTCCGCACGGCATTGTCGGTCGAACCCCGCAACGGCCGGCTGTGTGTCTTCATGCCGCCGGTCGCCGTGCTGGAGGATTATCTCGACCTGCTTCACGTCGCGGAAAGCGCGGCGGCACGCCTTGGGCTGAAGGTGCATATCGAAGGCTACCAGCCACCACAGGATCCACGCCTGAACGTGATCCGGGTCGCGCCAGATCCCGGGGTGATCGAGGTGAACATCCACCCCGCCCATTCCTGGGAGGATTGCGTGGCAATCACCGAAGGCGTCTATGACGAGGCCCGCCAGAGCCGCCTCTGCGCCGAGAAGTTCATGATCGACGGCAAACATACCGGCACCGGCGGCGGCAACCATGTGGTTGTCGGCGGGGCTACCACGCTTGACAGCCCGTTCCTGCGCCGGCCCGACCTGCTGAAAAGCCTGATCCTGCACTGGAACCGCCATCCCGCGCTGTCCTATCTGTTCTCGGGGCTGTTCATCGGCCCCACCAGCCAGGCCCCACGCATCGACGAAGCCCGGCACGATGCGCTCTATGAACTGGAAATCGCGCTGTCGCATATCCCGCTGCCCGGTCAGGGCGCCGTGCCGATGCCCTGGCTGACCGACCGGCTGTTGCGCAACCTTCTGACCGATGTCACCGGCAATACCCACCGCGCCGAGATCTGCATCGACAAGCTCTATTCGCCGGACGGTCCCACCGGCCGGTTGGGCCTGGTCGAGTTCCGCGGCTTCGAGATGCCCCCCGATGCACGCATGTCGCTGGCCCAGCAACTGCTTATGCGGGCGCTGATTGCGCGGTTCTGGGCCGCACCGCAGCAGGGCGATCTGGTCCGCTGGGGCACGGCGCTGCATGACCGCTTCATGCTGCCGCATTTCGTCTGGGAGGATTTCCGCGATGTGCTGCGCGACCTGCGCGAGCATGGTCTTGATCTGAAGGAGGAATGGTTCGCCGCCCAGGCCGAGTTCCGCTTCCCCTTCTGCGGCGAGGTTGAATACGAAGGGGCGCATCTGGAATTGCGGCAGGCGCTGGAACCCTGGCACGTTCTGGGCGAAACCGGCGCCATCGGCGGCACGGTGCGCTATGCCGACAGTTCCACCGAAAGGCTGCAGGTCAAACTGTCCGCGCCGGATCCTGGACGCTATGCCGTCACCTGCAACGGCCGCGAACTGCCGCTGGTGACGGTTGCAAACGGCAGTGCTGTTGCGGCCGTGCGCTTCAAGGCCTGGCAGCCCGCCAATGCCATGCACCCGACCCTGCCCGTCCAGGCCCCCCTTACCTTCGACCTGTTCGATCGCTGGTCGGGACGGGCTCTGGGGGGATGCGTCTACCATGTCGCCCATCCGGGCGGGCGGAACTACGACACCTTTCCGGTAAACGGCAATGAGGCCGAGGCACGGCGACTGGCCCGGTTCGAGCCTTCGGGTCATCGGCCCGGCACCTTCTGGCGTCCGCCGGCCGAACGGCGCCACCCGGAATTTCCAATGACGCTTGACCTGCGCCGTCCGGTCGGCGTCTGATCCGGCGTTCGGCAAGGGCAGGCGGCAACGGCAGGCGGCGCGGGCATGGCAAACGACACGGCAGAGAACGGGCCGCGGCCGCCACGGGGCTATGCCCCGCTAGCGGGCGTTCCAGACGAGATGGTTGCCGCCGATGGCACGGTGCGTCCGTCCTGGACGCGGCTTGCCGGGCTTCTTGCCACCGAGGGGCCGCAGGAGATTGAGAGCCGCCGCGCCCGGGCCGAGCAATATCTGCGCGATTCCGGTGTGTTCTACCGCCAGTACGGCGCCGGCAGTTCCGACGAGCGGCCCTGGCCGCTGTCTCCCGTACCGGTTCTGGTCGACGCCGCCGACTGGGAGACGCTGATCCCCGGGCTGGTGCAGCGCGCCGATCTTCTCGAGGCGCTGATGGCCGATCTTTATGGCGAGAACCGGCTGGTCGCCCAGGGCCATCTGCCGCCCGGGCTGGTCGCCGCCAATCCCGAATGGCTGCGCCCGATGGTGGGGATCCGGCCCGCCTCGGGGCATTTCCTGCATTTTCTGGCCTTCGAGATCGGGCGCGGCCCGGATGGCACATGGTGGGTTCTGGCAGACCGCACCCAGGCGCCCTCGGGTGCAGGCTATGCGCTGGAAAACCGCGTGGCCACCAGCCGCGCCTTTTCCGAACTTTACGCCGAGATGAACGTCCACCGGCTGGCCGGATTCTTCCGCGACTTCCGCGACAGCCTGCTTGCGCCCGGCCGGGACGGCGACGGGCGGGTGCTGCTGCTGACCCCCGGCCCGCTGAACGAAACCTATTACGAACACGCCTATATCGCCCGCTACATGGGCCTGACGCTGGTGCAGGGCGAGGATCTGACCGTCGCCGATGGCAAGCTGCATCTGCGCACCGTCGCGGGGCCGGCGCCGGTGGATGCGCTTTGGCGCAGGCTCGATTCCGGCTATGCCGATCCGGTGGAGCTGGATCCGGCCTCGCAGATCGGCACGCCGGGTCTGGTATCGGCGCTGCGCGCGGGCGGGCTTGTGATGATCAACGCGCTGGGATCGGGCGTGCTGGAGACGCGGGCGCTGATGGCCTTCCTGCCACGGCTGGCGCCGGTCCTGCTGGGTGCCGATCTGCGCCTGCCCAATATCGCAACCTGGTGGCTGGGGGGGGCTGCGGAACGCGCGGCCGTTCTGGCCGATCCTGCCGCGCGGATGCTGTCGCCCGCCCTGGCGACCGGCCTTCCCTTCGACAACCCGGCAGGTGCGCATCTGGCCCAGGGCCAGGATGCCACCGCCGGCCTGGCCCGCCGGCTGGAGGCCGAGGGGCATGCGCTTGTCGCGCAGGAGGTGGTGCGGCTGTCCACCACGCCGACGCTGATCGACGGGCGGCTGGAACCGCGACCGATGACGCTGCGGGTGTTTCTTGCGCGCGTGGACGGCCGCTGGCAAGCCATGCCCGGTGGCTTTGCCCGTATCGGTGCCAGCCGCGATCCCGCCGCCATCGCCATGCAGCGCGGTGGATCGACCGCCGATGTCTGGGTGCTGGGCGGGCGGCCAGGCGACAATGTGACGCTGATGCCGGCGGCAACGGGCACCTATCGCCGCGCCGCCGAGCGCACCCTGCCCGCACGCGCGGCCGACAACCTGTTCTGGCTTGGCCGCTATGTCGAACGGACCGAGACCGCCGTCCGGATCCTGCGCGCGGCCCATGTCCGGCTGGCCGAAAGCGGCGCGGCCGCCCGACCATTGCTGCAGGCGGTCGAACCACTGCACGGCTTTTACGGAATCGAAACCAGCCGCGGCATCCCGCCGGGCCTGCTTGACACATTGGCCGCGGCGGTTGCCACCGCCGGCCGGGTGCGCGACCTCTTTTCAACCGACGCCTGGTCCGCGCTTGCCGACATCGCCCGGACGGCACGGCAGATGGCAACCCGCGTCACCCCTGGTGACGATGCCGCCCGGGCGCTGTCGGCGCTCTTGCGCAAGCTGGCCGGTGTCTCGGGGCTGGTCCATGAAAACATGTACCGTTCGCAGGGCTGGCGATTCCTGACCATCGGCCGCCAGCAGGAACGCGCGATGGGCATGGCCGCGATCCTGGCGATCCTGGCCGATCCCCGGTTGCCGGCCGGTGCGCTGGACATGGCCGTGGAACTTGGCGACAGCGTGATGACGCATCGGCGCCGCTTTGCTGTTGCGACCGGTCCTGCCACGGTGATCGATCTTCTGGGCCTCGATGGCGACAACCCCCGCTCGATCCGCCACCAGGTCGACGGGTTGGCCGAGCAGATCGCCCGTCTGCCGGCGGCAGAGGATCGCGGTCGCCCCAGGGCGCCGCTGCGCGCGATCATGCGCATCCAGGTCGATCTGGCGACGCAGACCCCCGAGGGTCTGACCAGTGGCGAGCTCTGGTCGCTGCGCAGCCGTATTGCCGGCCTGTCCGACCGCCTGACCGAGGCTTATTTCAGCTGATGCGCTACAGGCTGCACCTTGAGATCCGCTACAGTTTCGGCCATGTCGCGGCCGGCGGGCGGCAATTGCTGCGGGTCCTTCCGGCCCTGGTGCCGGGGCGGCAGCAGGTTGCCCAGTGCCGACTTGCCACCACGCCCGTACCGCTGGAGGAGCGCCGCTTCCGCGATTTCTTCGGCACAGAGGCCATCGAGATCGTGCTTCCGGGCGGGCTGACCGACCTTCTGGTTGAAATGACGGCCGAGGTCGCACGGACCGAAGCAGTGCCTGCGCCCGACATCTCTGCACCGCCCGAGGCCATGGCGGCGGAACTGGCTGCCGTTGCCTCGCTGGCGCCCGACAGCCCGTACCATTTCCTGTCCCCCTCGCCCCGAGTGCCCGAAGTGCCGCAGATCGCCCAGTTCGCCCGCGAGGCCGCCGCCGGCGCGGCAACCCTGGCCGAGGCGGTCGCCCGGCTGGGGCAGGCGCTGAACCGCACCATCGCCTTCGATCCCCGGGCCACCGAAGTCGACACCCCCATCGCGCAGGCCTTTCGCCTACGCCGCGGCGTCTGCCAGGACATGGCCCAGATCATGATCTCCGGGCTGCGGTCCCAGGGCATTCCGGCGGCCTATGTCGCGGGCTATCTGCGCACCCGGCCGCCGCCGGGCCGGCCGCGGCTGGTTGGCGCAGATGCCATGCACGCCTGGGTGCGCGCCTGGTGCGGGCATGCCGCCGGCTGGATCGACTACGATCCGACCAATGCCTGCCGGGTGAACGGCGATCATGTCGAGGTGGGTTTCGGCCGCGACTACGGCGACGTCGCCCCCGTAACCGGCAGCCTGCGGCTGGAGGGTGGGCAGAGCGGCAGCCATTCGGTCGACATCGCAGAGATCTGACGCGCAACCCCGGCCGGTCAGTCGCGGTGCGTGATCCGCTTCACCAGCACGTAAAGTGCGGGGATCATGAACAATGCAATCGCCGTCGAGGCGATCACGCCGCCCAGAACGCCGATGCCGATGGCACGCTGTGCGGCCGATCCCGCGCCGGTCGCCAGGGCCAGCGGCAATACCCCCAGCGCGAAGGCAAACGAGGTCATCAGGATCGGGCGCAGCCGCAGTTCCGCCGCCTTGCGGGTGGCGGCCAGAAGCGGCTCGCCCGCCTTGAGCAGGCTTTCGGCAAATTCCACGATCAGAATCGCATTGCGCGACGCAAGGCCTATGGTGGTCAGCAGCCCGACCTTGAAATAGACATCGTTCGACTGGCCGAAGGCCCAGGCGGCGGCCAATGCGCCAAGCACGCCCACCGGCACTGCCAGCAGCACGGCAAAGGGCACCGACCAGCTTTCATACAGCGCGGCAAGCGACAGAAACACCACCAGCGCCGACATGGCGAACAGGAACGGCGCCTGATTGCCGGCAAGCTGTTCCTGATACGACAGCCCGGTCCAGGCCAGGCTGAAGCCGCCCGGAACCTCGGACAGCAGC
Organism: Paracoccaceae bacterium; assembly: GCA_014879735.1. Classification (GTDB taxonomy): domain Bacteria; phylum Pseudomonadota; class Alphaproteobacteria; order Rhodobacterales; family Rhodobacteraceae; genus Pseudogemmobacter. The sequence goes on along the minus strand of JACSRN010000073.1, from coordinate 6,002 downwards.
GCACTCATCCCCGCCATGGCATCGCCCGTCGACACGCCCGGGACCGGGTTGCCCGAGATCGAGATCGCCAGCGTACCGTCATAACGGTTGAGCGAAGGCGAATTCTCGGTCCAGACCTTGTCGATGAAGCTGGCAAAGGGCACCATTTCGCCGCCGGAATTGCGGACCTGCCAGAGGTCGATGTCTTCGGGCTGCATCCGCGCCCAGGCATCGCCCTGAACGGTAACGGGCCGCAATTCCGACCCAAGCTGGAAATCGCCGACCGAGCGGCCGGAGAAGATCACCGCCAGCATGGTGTTCACCGACGAGACGGAAATCCCCATCGCGCGGGCCTTCTCCTGGTCGATCACCAGTTGCAGCGCCGGGCGACGGTTCGGCTCCTGGCCGCGAAAGCCGGTGGCGATGCCTTCGGCCTCGGCCAGGGCAACCAGCGCCTGCGCACCCTCCTCCAACGCCTGCTGGCCGTGGCCACCCTGATCGATCAGATAGAACGAGATGCCGGCATTCTGCCCCAAGCCCTGAATCGCCGGCGGCTGAATGAAGATGATGTTGCCGGCCCGGTTGTTGCTGAACCGCTCGGTTCCGGCCTGCTGCAGCATGGCCGCGCTCAGCCCCTCGCGTTCGGCAAAGGGGTGCAGCTTCACGAACATCATCCCGACATTCTGCCCCGACCCGCCAAAGGAAAAGCCAAGTGCCGTCATCACCGTCTCGACGCTGGTGTCCTGATCGGTCAGCAGCCAGTCCATCACCTCGTCGGCGACGGCCGCCGTCTGCGCCGTGGTCGAGCCTTCGGACAACCGCAGCAGAACCATCATCACGCCCTGGTCTTCCTGCGGCACGAAGGACGACGGCAGATCGCGAAACAGCGCCCATGCCCCGCCGCCGATCCCGATCAGCAGCACAAGCATCAGCAGCGGCACCCGCATCGCGGCATGGGCCGTGGCACCATAACCCCGTGTCACGCTGGCCAGACCGCGGTTGAAGCCCCGGGCTAGCAGGTTTCCGCGCCCCCGCGCCTTCAGCAGCGAGGCGGTCATCGCCGGTGTCAGGATCAGCGCCACCGCCAGCGACAGCACCATGGCCGAGATGATCGTGACCGAGAACTGCCGATAGATCACGCCGGTCGAACCCGTCATGAAGGCCATGGGCAGAAACACCGCCGACAGCACGGTGACGATGCCGACCAGCGCCGAAGAGATCTGCGCCATCGATTGCCGCGTCGCGGTCCGGGCGTCGACATGGTCCTCCTCCAGTACACGCTCGACGTTTTCCACCACCACGATGGCATCGTCGACCAGCAGGCCGATGGCCAGCACCAGCGCGAACATCGTCAGCGTGTTGATGGTGAACCCCAGGAGGGCCAGCACGCCGAAGGTGCCCAGCAGAACGACCGGCACCGCGATGGTGGGGATGATCGTCGCCCGCCAGCTTTGCAGGAAGACCAGGATGACCAGGAATACCAGCCCGACGGCCTCCAGCAGGGTCTCATAGACCTTCTGGATCGATTCCTCGATGAAGGGCGAGGTATCGTAGGGATAGGTGATCTCAACCCCCTCGGGCAGCGCGGGGGCGATTTCGGCCAGCAGCGCGCGCACGGATTGCGCCGTGGTGACGGCATTGGCGCCGGTTGCAAGCGTGACCTGAAAGCCCGAGGCATTGGCACCATTGAACTGTGCCGTGGCGCCATAGCTGGTTTGGCCGATCTCGATCCGGGCAACGTCGGACAGGAAGACCTGTGCCGCGCCGGCCTCAGTTTTTAGCGCGATGCGGGCGAACTGATCGACGGTGGAAAGCTGGGTCTGCGCTGAGAGCGGAACGCTGAGCTGCTGGCCCGGTACCACCGGCTGCCCGCCCAGAGAGCCCACCGAAACCGTGGTGTTCTGTTCCGAAAGCGCGGCCGTGACATCGGCGCTGGTCAAGCCATAGGCCGCCAGCCGGATCGGATCCAGCCAGATGCGCATGGCATAGCCCGAGGAAAAGCTGTCCAGCCCGCCCACCCCCTTCAGTCGCAGCACCGCGGGTTCGATCAACTGCGCCGTCAGATCGCCCAGTTCCAGCGTGGAATAGCGCCCGTCGCGCGAGATGAGCGCCGCCACCATCAGCGTGCTTTCGCCCGAACGGCTGACATTCATCCCCTGGTCGCGCACCGTTTCGGGCAGCGCGTTCTCGATCAACTGCAGCTTGTTCTGCACCTGGATCTGCGCGGTATCGGCATCGACATCATCCGAAAACGTCAGCGAGACCCGCGCCCGCCCGGTGGAGGTCGAGCTGCCCTCCATATAGAGCAGCCCGTCGAGCCCGGTCATCCCGTCCTCGATCACCGATGTGACGGAGTTCTCCGTCGCCTCGGCCGAAGCACCGGGATAGCTGCCGGTGATCGAAATCCGGGTCGGCGCGATGTCTGGATATTGCTCGATCGGCAGGGTGGTCAGGCCCCAGGCGCCGAAGATCATCGTCACGATGGCCAGGACCCAGGCGAAGACCGGGCGCGAAATGAAGAACTGGGCCATGCGTCAGTTGCCTGCCGGCCTGATGTCTTGCACCACGCCGTTCTCGTCGATCTCGGCGGGAACCGGCGCCACCTCCTGCCCGTCGCGCAGGTTCGACGTGCCGTCGATCAGCACCCAGTCGCCAGCGGCAAGGCCGCCGGTGACGATCCAGGCATTGCCATCGGTGCCGACCTCGGTCAGCTTGCGCCGTTCGGCCTTGCCTCCCACCGTCACCCAGGCAGTCAGCGTGCCGTCCCTTTGCCGGGCGGTGGCACGTTGGGGCACCAGGATCGCGCGCTGCGTGCCCACGGCCAGTTCGGCATGCAAAAACAGCCCCGGTGCGATCACCCCCCTGGGATTGGCAAGTTCGAAGCGCAAAAGCCGCGTGCCCGTGGTCTGCGACACGGTCGCGCCCGTCGACACCAGCTTGGCGACGCTGTCGATGCGGCGCCCGTCGCCCAGCAGCAGCGCCAGCCCCGGCTCGGTCAGCGTGATCTCGCCCCGGGCGGCCCGGCCCTCGATCCGCAACCGCTCGGAATAGGGTTCGGACAGGTCGAGGTAGATCGGGTCGATCTGCACGATATCGGCCAGGGGATCGCCCTGATTCTGAGTGACAAGATCGCCCAGTGCCACCTTTGGCACGCTGATCACCCCGGCGATCGGGGCGCGGACCGTCGTCCAGCCCAGTTGCGCCCGGGCAAGATCCTCGTCCGCCTGCGCCCGGGCAAGCGTGGCCTCTGCCTTCAGCAGCGTCACATGCGCTGTCTCCCAGTTCGCCTCCGAGGTGGCCGAGGCCGCCCGCAGCCGTTCTGCCCGGTCGAAGGCGGTTCTCGCCGCCGAGAGATCGGCCTCGGCGCCCTGCCGGGTGGCCGTGGCGCTGGCCAGCGCGGCCTCATAGGTCAGCGGGTCAATGGCAAAAAGCGGATCGCCTGCCTGCACCACGCCGCCGGGCGTATAGAGGATCGCGGTAATCGCACCACCCACGCGCGGGCGCAACTGCGTGTCGTTCAGCGAGACTGCGCGCCCGGTCAGACGATAGCGGACAGCCACGTCAGTTTCCTCGACAACCATATAGCCGGCCGTCATGGGTGCCCGCGCGCCGGCATCGGGCTGAACCGGAGCCGAGGTCGGCACCGGCGCCGGCGTCTGAACCTGACCCTGGGTCTGGCCCGGAGCCTGCAACTGTCCCTGTCCCTGTCCCTGCGCCTGTCCCGCGCCGGCAGCCTGCTGCGCTGCGAGCGGCTGTCCGGCAAGACCGAGAATCAGGACGGACAGGGCGACTGGTCTAAGGATCATCGGGGTTCCCGTGCGTTCCGTGTACTGCGACCTGCCCCGTGGCGGACAAGGCCATGCCACGGGACACACGCCGCAGCATCGCGTTTCCGTCGCACATGGTCCCGGATTCTTTCCCAACCTGCAAGCGTCCGCCCCCAAGGGCCGCGGGTACAAGACGAAAACCCCGCTGGCCGGGCCAGCGGGGTTTCCTGTTGCTATCGACCGGTGCCGGAATCGGCAGCGGTGGTTCAGTCGCGGCTTTCCGGCATTCCTGCCAGTTCTTCCGCAAACTCCGCCTCGGCCAGTTCGACCGGGGCTGCCAGTGCCGCGGCTTCGTCTGCCTCGCTGCGGCGCGCCTCGATCACCGTTGCATCGCGGTCCGCGGCGATCTTCTTCACCCGGCTGGTAGCACCGCCGGTGCCGGCCGGGATCAGCCGGCCGACGATGACGTTTTCCTTCAGCCCGACCAGCTTGTCGCGCTTGCCCTGGACCGAAGCCTCGGTCAGCACCCGCGTGGTTTCCTGGAAGGACGCGGCCGAGATGAACGACCGGGTCTGCAGACTGGCCTTGGTGATGCCCAGAAGCACCGGCTCGGCCCTGGCTTCGCGCTGACCGCGGGCGCGGGCCTTGGCGTTTTCTTCCTCCAGCTCCTGCTTTTCGACCTGCTCGCCTTTCAGCAAGGTCGTGTCGCCGGAGTCGAGAATCTCCAGCTTCTGCAGCATCTGGCGGACGATCACCTCGATATGCTTGTCGTTGATCTTCACGCCCTGCAGGCGATAGACGTCCTGCACTTCGTCGATCATGTAGTTGGCAAGCGCCTCGATCCCCAGGATCCGCAGGATGTCATGCGGGGCCGGGTTGCCGTCCATGATGTAGTCGCCCTTCTGGACGAAGTCGCCTTCCTGAACCGGAATGTGCTTGCCCTTGGGGATCATGTATTCCATCGGGGCGAGCGTCTCGTCCACCGGCTCGATGGTGATGCGGCGCTTGTTCTTGTAGTCCTTGCCGAAGCGCACGTAACCATCGTTCTCGGCGATGATCGCGTGATCCTTCGGGCGACGGGCCTCGAACAGTTCCGCCACGCGGGGAAGACCCCCGGTGATGTCCTTGGTCTTGGCACCTTCGCGCGGAATGCGCGCCACCACGTCGCCCGGCCGCAGTTCCTGCCCGTCTTCGACGGAAAGAATGGCATCCACCGACATCGGATAGGTGATCGGGTTGCCGTTGTCGCCGCGCACCGGCTCTCCCGTGGTCGGGTCGACCACCAAGATTTCCGGCTTCAGGTCGCTGCCGCGCGGCGCAGAGCGCCAGTCAGCCACGATCTTCTGCGTCATGCCGGTGGCATCGTCGGTATCCTCGCGGACCGAGATGCCCGAGACCAGATCCTTGAACCGCGCCGTCCCGGCCTTTTCGGCCACGATCAGCAGGTTGAAGGGGTCCCATTCGAACAGCTTGACGCCGCGCTTCACCTGCTGGCCATCCTTGACATGCAGCTTCGCGCCATAGGTCAGCTTGTGGACCGCCCGCTCCTGCCCGGTCTCGTCGATGATCGCAAGCGACATGTTGCGGCCGATCACGATCTCTTCGCCATTGGCATTGGTCAGGGTGTTGGCGTTGCGGAACTCGATCCGGCCTTCCTGGCTGGCTTCCAGGAAGGATTGCTGGCCGCCCTGCGCCACACCGCCGATGTGGAAGGTCCGCATCGTCAGCTGGGTGCCGGGTTCACCGATCGACTGCGCGGCGATGATGCCGACAGCTTCACCGATGTTCACCTGGGTGCCGCGGGCAAGATCGCGCCCGTAGCACTGGGCGCAGACGCCCTCTTCCGCCTCGCAGGTCAGCGGGCTGCGGATGCGGATCGACTGCACGTTCGCCTGCGAGATCAGATCCGCGCGGCGCTCGTCGATCAGCTCGCCTTCCTTGACCAGCACCTCGTCGGTGCCCGGCACCAGCACGTCATCGGCCGCGACACGGCCCAGAACGCGCTCGGACAGCGGTGCGGTTTCCTGGCCTTCCTTGACGGCGGCCGAAGCGGTGATCGCCTGTTCGGTGCCACAGTCATGCACACGGATGATGCAGTCCTGCGCCACGTCGACCAGGCGGCGGGTGAGATATCCCGAGTTCGCCGTCTTCAACGCGGTATCCGACAGGCCCTTCCGGGCGCCGTGCGTCGAGTTGAAGTATTCAAGAACGGTCAGACCTTCCTTGAAGTTCGAGATGATCGGCGTCTCGATGATC
>JACSRN010000182.1 GCA_014879735.1 Paracoccaceae bacterium | reverse complement strand
GTCGATGTCGCATAGGGCGGCGGTGCGATCAGCTTGCCGCCCTCGGCCTTGTCATGGATCTGCAGGAACTGATGCGGCATGCCGAGCGAGGAATCCGGCACCTGCGCGGGATAGCTGTAGGCCGACTGTTCGTCGCGGACAAAGCGGGTGGTGCCGCAGACCCCGCGCCAGATCAGGTTGCGCATCCGGTCGGCGACCAGACGGTTCTGGTCGGCATTGTCGGGCTCGCCCGTGCCGCCGGCCAGCGCCGCCGCGGTGGCCCAGAGATAGCAGCCGTCATAGGGCTGGGCGCCGGAATTGTGCCCCGCATTGGCGCCGAACTTTTCCTTGTAGCGGGTTTCGAAAGCGGTGCCGATCTCGTCCTGCAGCGCGCCGACAAGGGTTGCGTAGATCACGCCCTGCGATGCGTCGCCGGCGATCTCGCGGAAGGCCGGGATCGAGGGGCCATATTGCATATAGACCAGGCTTTGCGTCGGGTTGGTGACGAACTGGACCATGAATTGCGCAAGATCGGCCGGCAGGAAATGCGTGACCGCGATCACGGCGGGCGGGTCCTGCCGGATCTTGGCCAGCGTCGGGCCCCATTCCGAGGTGGGCACGTTCACCGTCTCGAACAGGCTGATTTCCCAGCCGAAGGCGGCGGCCTGATCCTTGATCGTGTTGGCGATGTTGGTGGCATAGACGCCGGCAGACAGGATCACCGCGATCTTGTTGTTCGGCCGGGCAAAGGACCCAGCCGTCTCAAGCCCCTTCAGGAAGTCCAGAAAGCCCGACCCATACCAGTTTTCCGCCGGATCCCCCTGGAACGAGCCGAAGTAGCGCTCGGGGTCGGATTTGATCAGGTTGTTGTGGCCGATCGTGGTATCGTAATGGACATAGATGATGCCGCTGTCGGCGATGGTGTCCTGGATCGCGGCGCCAGAGCCGATGTTGTAGCCGTTGATCACCGCATGGACGCCGTAACGGTCGATCAACCGCTGCACCGCCTGCACATTGGTCGCATCACCCATCTGCTTGGTGTCTTCGAAATAGGGCTCCAGCGGGCGGCCGAGGATGCCGCCAAGGGCGTTGATCTCTTCACAGGCCAGCGTCAGGCCGTTCTGGAACTCGACCCCGTCGGCCGCGGCGAAATCCGTCAGCGGCGCGGCCTGCCCGACCGGGATCGTCTCGCCCTGGGCGCGCGCGCCGTCGTTCATTGCGCCCAGCATCGCCGCGCTGCCGCCCATCAGTGCCGCGCCTTTCAGGAAAACGCGACGGCTTGGGATCACGAAAGGCGCTTTCAACTTGTCAGTCATGGCTCACTCCCCGGTGTTGGTTTTCGATTGTTTCACTTGATGCCGGCCAGAAGGCCCTCGGCGGCGGCAATTGCATCCGCCTGATGCGGCTGCAGCGCCTGCTGGCCGTAGCCCGCGATGACCGGCTCGAACGGGTCGTCGATCCCGGTCCGCACGCCGGACAGGGCCTCCAGCACGGCCAGGCCGCAATAGGGCACGTAGGAGGCAGAATAGCCGCCCTCATGCGTCATGACGATGCGCCCGCCACACAGGCGGTCGGCGGCCTCGGCCAGAACCTCGGTCATGGCGCGGAAGCCTTCGGAACTGACCATCATCCGCCCCAGAGGATCGGCGCCCGAGGCATCGAAGCCGCAGGCCACCACGATCAGATCGGGCCGGAACCGCTCCAGCGCGGGAACGACGATGCGGCGCATCACCTCCAGATAGGCGCCGTTGCCGCAGCCGGGCGGCAGCGGGACGTTCAGGTTGTAGCCCTGGCCCGGGCCTTCGCCACGCTCGTCCAGCGCGCCGGAATTGGCCGGGAAGAGATTGTCCTGATGGATCGACAGGGTCAGCACATCAGGATCGGAATAGAAGGCCGCCTGGGTGCCATTGCCATGATGCACGTCCCAGTCGACCACCGCAACCCGGCCCACCCCATGCATGGCGCGCGCATGCTCGATCGCCACCGCCGCATTGGCGAACAGGCAAAAGCCCATCCCCAGATCGGCCAGCGCGTGATGGCCCGGCGGGCGGATCAGCGCATAGGCATTCGGCGCCCCGCCGCTGAGGACGGCATCCATCGCCACGATGGCGCCGCCGGCGGCAAGCTGGGCGATCTCATAGCTGCCCGGGCCAAAGGGTGTCAGCGCGCTGGCCTCGCCGCCGCCGGAGGCACTCATCTCGCGGATCCGCTCGATATGGGCGCGGGTGTGAATGCGGGCGAGTTCGTCTTCCGTCGCACGGCGCGGCTTCACCAGCGAAAGGTGATCGGTGATCCCCGACACCTCAAGCAGGTTCTTCATCCGCCGCTTGGTTTCGGGGTTCTCGGCGTGTTCACCGGGTTGCACGGTCAGACCCGGCGGGAACAGCAGCGCCGCATGGCCGGTGTCATGCCAAAGATAAAGCTCGTGAAAGACGAATGTCGTGGTCATCGGCCTGGTCTCGCTTGCGGCAGGGTCAGTCGTCCCGGCGCACCATCAGATAATCGGGCGCCGCTCGGGTCAGGACGGGTTCGTAGAGATCGCGGCGGCGGGTGCGGTAGATGCCCCAGCGGTGGCGGGCCAGGGAATACTCGTCCAGGTCAAAGGACATGACGCCGACCCCGGGCATGGTTTCGCCCAGTTCCAGCACCTTGCCGCCGGTCGGATCGGCGATGAAGGAACCGCCATAGAACTGCGTTTCGAACTGCCCGCCGGATTCGTTTCCGATGCGGTTTGCCGCCGCAACGATCACCTGGTTCGCCGCGGCATGGCCTTGCATGGCCTGCTGCCAATGCGGTTTGGAATTTCGCGCTTCGTTGGTTTCGCCCCGGACCGGCCGGCCGATGGCCGTGGGGTAGAGCAGGATCTCGGCCCCCTCAAGCGCCATGATCCGCGCCGCTTCGGGAAACCACTGGTCCCAGCAGATGCCGACACCGATCCGGGCATAGGCGGTATCCCAGACCTTGAAGCCCGTATTGCCCGGCGCGAAGTAGAAGGCCTCTTCATAGGCGGGAAAGTCGGGAATATGCGACTTGCGGTAGATGCCCAGCACCGACCCGTCGGCATCGATGATGGCGACCGAGTTGTAGCGCTTTCCATCATCGCCGAGTTCGTAGAAACACACCGGCACCACCACTTTCAGGCGCGCCGCCAGCGGTTTCAGCGCCGCAACCGCGGGGTTTGCGGCAAGGGGCGTCGCCTCGGCAAAGTGCCGGGGATCGCGTTCGATGCAGAAATAGGGCGTCTCGAACAATTCCTGCAGCAGAACGATCTGCGCGCCCCTCGCGGCCGCTTCCTCGACAAGCGCGCAGGCGCGGCGGATATTTTCCGCCCGGTCGGCGGTGCAGGACATCTGCGTCGTGGCGATGCTGACGGATCGCATCCGGGGCTCCTCCTCAACTCGGCGAAATTCGTCGACTCAAAGACTAGCCCCGCCCCTGTCTCTTATACACATCTGACGCTGCCGACGACGGA
>JACSRN010000094.1 GCA_014879735.1 Paracoccaceae bacterium | reverse complement strand
CGTGGTCGTGAAGACCGGCGGCGGCAGCATCGGCGGCAGCGGCGGGACGACCGGCGTGGGAGCCGGTGCGACGGCCGCAGGAGCCGCCGGCTTCGGGGTCGCGACCTTGGGCTTCGGCGGCAGGGTCAGGCCGGTCGGCATCTCGCCGGTCGAGGTCAGCACGATCACACGCTCGCCGCCCTGCACGCGGCCGTAAAGGTCGATCACATCCTGGTTGAACATGCGGATGCAGCCCGACGAGGCATTGGTGCCGATCGATTTCCATTCCGGGGTGCCATGGATGCGATAGCCGTAATCGACGCCGTTGGTGTTCAGATAGATCGCCCGCGCCCCAAGCGGATTGGTCGGGCCGCCGGGCTGGCCCTTTTCCCATTGCGCCAGTTCCGGCTTGCGCGCGATCATTTCCTTGGGCGGGGTCCAGGTCGGCCACAGCTTCTTTTCGGCGACATTGGCCTCGCCCGACCAGCCAAAGCCTTCGCGCCCCACGGCGATGCCATAGCGCACGGCGGATTTCGGGCCGGTGACGTAGTACAGAACCTTCTGGCTGGGGTCGATGACGATGGTGCCTGGGGCAAAATCGCTGGTATAGGCCACGGTCTGGCGCAGGTACTGCGGCGGCACCTGGTCGGTCGGGATGGCCGGCACGGCAAAGCCATTGTCGGCGCGGGCGGCATATTGCGTCGTATCCGGCGGCGCGGGCGTCGCGGCCGGCGCGGCCGAGGTTGCCATCATCATGCCTTCCGGCACACAGGCGCCAAGCGCCATGAGTGCGGCCGCCATCGCCGTCAGTCTGAGCCGTGTCGAAACCATGCCTTCACTCCTGCTGCCGCCTGCCCTGCGACAGAATCCTTCACCGCCAAAGGGTAATTGACCGATGGCGGCGCGTCAAAGCCTCACAGGGCGGTGCGCAGGCGCCAAAGCTCGGGGAAGAGCTCGACCTCCAGCATCCGTCGCAGATAGGCCACGCCCGAGGTGCCGCCGGTGCCGCGCTTGAACCCGATCACCCGTTCCACCGTCGTCACATGGTTGAAACGCCAGCGGCGGAAATAATCCTCCAGGTCGACCAGCTTTTCGGCCAGTTCATAGCCCTCCCAATGCGCCTGGGGCGCGCGGTACAGGCTTTCCCAGACCTGGCGGACGGGTTCGGAATAGCTCCAGGGTTCGCGCAGGTCGCGGTCGAGGACCTCGGCCGGGATGGGCAATCCCTGACGCGCCAGCAGGCGCAAGGCCTCGTCGTAGAGCGAGGGCCGGGCAAGTTCGGCCTCCAGCCTTGCCGTCAGGTCGGGGCGGTGGGCATGGGGCCGCAGCATCGCGAGGTTGCGGTTGCCCAGCGCGTATTCGATCAGCCGGTATTGCCAGGACTGGAAGCCCGAGGATTGTCCAAGGCTTTCGCGGAAGGTGGAGTAGTCCGCCGGCGTCATGGTGCGCAGCACATCCCAGGCGCCGTTCAGCTGTTCGAAGATGCGCGAGACGCGGGCAAGCATCTTGAACGCCTCGCGCGGGGCATCGGCGGCGATCCGGGCGCGGGCGGCGTCGATCTCGTGCAGGGCCAGGCGCATCCAGAGCTCCGAAGTCTGGTGCTGTATGATGAAGAGCAGCTCGTCATGCGCGGTGGACAGCGGTTGCTGGGCGGTAAGGATGCGGTCGATCTGCAGGTAGTCGCCATAGGACATGCGCTCGTCAAAGGACATCTGCGCACCATCGGCGGCGGGATCGTAGCTCTGGGTCATGGTTTTCTCCGGTGTCTCGAGGGATCAGGCGGGGAAGGCCATGCGCTCCCGGTTCAAGACGGAGAGATTGCCCATGCGCCGCCAGATCGCGACCCAGCCGGCGGGCCGGCAAACGGGCGGAAGGGCGGGGCGGGTCAGCATGGGGTCAGATCCAGCGACATCTGGGCACGATCAAACTCCACGCCGCCCGGCCGTGTCAACCGCTCCATCCCGTCCAGCCGCCAGCCGCGGCGGCTCAGGAAGCGGCGGGAATATTCGCTGGCCTGCACGGTCAGCCGTGTCATCCCCGCTGCCCGGGCATGGGCCAGCAGCACATCGTACAGCGCCGCGGCATGGCCCTTGCCCATGACCTCGGGCAGGACGAAAGCCATGTCGAGGCAGCCGTCCGGCATCAGCGACATGAAGCCGGTGATCCGCCCGCCCTCCTCGGCCACCCAGGCTGACTGGTGCAGCAGCTTGTCGGGCCGCGACGGATCGGGAAGGGCGCTGGGAGCCCAGTCCTGCCGCTGTGCCGCATCGTAATGCCCGGCCGCGCCTTCGTGAACGGCCCGGTGAAAGACGCCGGCGCAGGCGATGCGGTCCTCGGGGCGATAGCGGCGGACGGCGATCACGTCACCCGCGCCCGCGCCTTGAATTCAGGCCGGTCCCAGCGCCCCTCGTCCAGGATCCGGATCAGGATCGCGGCGGCGCGGTCGACATCCGCGGCGTCGATGTAAAGCGGCGTGAAGCCGAAGCGCAGGATGTCGGGGGCGCGGAAATCGCCGATCACCCCTTCGGCGATCAGGGCCTGCATGATGGCATAGCCCTGCGGATGGCGGAACGACACCTGGCTGCCGCGTTCGCCATGGGCGCGCGGCGTGGCCAGCACCAGCGCCGGGCAGGCCGCCTCGATCCCGGCGATGAAACGGTCCTGCAAGGCCAGAGAGGCGGCGCGCAGGTCGTCGAGATCCACATCATCCCAGACGTCCAGGGCGGCGTCGAGGGCCGCAAGTTGCAGGATCGGCGGCGTGCCGACGCGCATCCGCTCGACCCCGTGGCCGGGACGATAGTCGAGGTCGAAGGCGAAGGGCGCCTCATGGCCAAGCCAGCCCGACAACGCCGGCCGGGCCATCGCCTGATGGCGGGGGGCGACATAGATGAAGGCCGGGCCGCCAGGGCCGGAGTTCAGGTATTTGTAGCTGCAGCCCACCGCGAAATCGGCACCGTCGCGGGCCAGATGCACCGGGAAGGCCCCGGCGGAATGGGCAAGGTCCCAGACCAGGACCGCGCTGGCTGCATGGGCGCGCGCGGCGACGGCCGCCATGTCGTGGCGCCGGCCGGTGCGGTAGTCGGTCTCGGTCAGCATCACCGCGGCGATGTCGCCGTCGATTGCCGCCATCACCTCTTCGGGGGCGACGGTCTTCAGCACATAGCCGCGACCCAGCGTGCGGACGAGGCCGTCGGCGATATAGAGGTCCGAGGGAAAATTGCCGGTGTCCGACAGGATCACCCTGCGCTCCGGCACCAGTTCAAGCGCCGAGGCCAGGGCCTGATAGACCTTGATCGACAGCGTGTCGCCCATCACCACGCTGCCGGGCTCGGCCCCCACCAGCCGCGCCACCCGGTCGCCGACGCGGGCCGGCAGATCCATCCATCCGGCCTGGTTCCAGCCGCGGATCAGCATCTGGCCCCATTCGGCGGTGATGGTGCGGGCCACCCGGTCGGCCACGCCCCTGGGCAGCGGGCCAAGCGAGTTGCCGTCAAGATAGACAAGCGCTGGCTCGATCGT
>JACSRN010000163.1 GCA_014879735.1 Paracoccaceae bacterium | reverse complement strand
AGATGTGTATAAGAGACAGGTTCAAAGACGGCGCCAGTCAACTCGTTGACGGCGCGCAGCCAGATCGAAGTGCCCGCCGCAGGGCACCAGATCGTCAGGGTCAGAAGCCCGGCCGTCGCGACCGGAAACCCAGCCCCGAGATCCACGAGGGTCGGCGCGCCGGTTGCGTCATTGCTCACCAGCTGCCAGTTCGTGTGCGTGCCGCGCTGGAAGCCGAGGCCGATTGCCTCGACAAGCGCGGAAAGGGTTGTGGTCACAGCGAGAGCGGCAACTGAGGACAACAGCCCGAAGAAGCCCATGCCGGTTGCCTGCAAGGTGGTCAGGCTGATCCGGGCGACGAGGGTGAAGCCACCGAGACCAACCGCATTGCCCCGCCAGCAGGCAGTCACGGCAGAACGCTGATCGCAGACCGAATCCACCACCGCGGCCGAGGTCACGCGCCAGCGCCGGGAACTGGCGAGAAGCGATCCCGCCGCCAAGGCGGGGTGGCTGACGGTGCCGACACTGGTCAAGGCAATGCCCTGGGCGGCGATCGTCGTGGCCGAGACCGGCGCCCAGGCCCCGATCCGATTCAGGCCCATATGCGGCTGCAAGGGGAAGTCGCGCCCTGATGGGCGCACGACTTCCAGCCATGGCGCGCCTGCCCGCTGGCGGCCGTAGAGGGCCAGCTTGCCCGCTGGTGGCGATGCAGGCACGGCGGAGAGGCCCGGGATCACGATCGGCGCCGGGAACTCGGCCCGCCCAGTGGCGCGATCGATCACAAAGGCATCGAAGAAGGCGGAGCCGTTCGGCGAAACCTTCAGCGTCACATCGTCAGACCCAAGCAGCCCAAACAGCGCCCGCGCCGAAAACCCCGTCTTCAGCGCGAGGCTGGCATCATTCCCGGCCGCAGCCTTGTTGATCGTGGCCTCATGCGATCCGCCCGCATTGTTGAGCAGCGTCGCTGCTGCGTTCACGCTGAACCGGTTCGATGCATCGGGCGAGGCACCGCCGAGGCCCAAGCCCAGTGCGGTGACATTCGCCGCGGCCGCGCCGATCGCGGTGACGCTGGCCGCAAAGGTCACCGTGGGTGTGTTGATGATCGTGCTTCCCAGCGCCCCGGCAGTGGTCGAGCCGAGATTGATCACCGTCGTCGACCCGGCCGCGCCGCCAGTGCCCAGGTTCACCGTCTTCGTGACCCCGGTCGTCGTGCCGCCGGTTCCGATCCCATAGGTGGCCGTCGTCGTCGCCGTGCCGATCGTCACCGCCGCGCTCGAAAATGTCGTGGCCCCCGCGAAGGTCTGCGCCGCGTTGCCGAGATGGGCGAGCGTGGCCGACAGGTTCGGCAGGGTGAAGGTGCGGGTTGTGCCCGTCGACAGGCCCGAAAGATCGAAGGCGGCGAGCCGCGTCGGATCGGCATCATCGGCCAGGCGGAAGAGGTTGTCGGGGAAGGGTAGTGCTGCCTGCCGCACCCATGCGCCGCCGAGAAAGGTCAGGGCGGCATCGGTGGCGCGATCCCAGACGGACCAGCCTTCCGCGGGCGGATAGAAGGCCCAGGCTCCATCCTGCCAGGCGGCGATCGCGAAGGCTTGGCCTGCCCAGGCGCCCGTGGGTGCCGCTCCCACAACATAGCGGGCGCCATCGACCGGCGATCCGGGCGGGGTGTTCAGGCCGGTGCTTTCCACGGCAGGCTGCACGAGGGCATCAAGCGCACGGAAGGCCTCGTTGACGGTGATGTGCTTCTGCGCCTGGTTTGCCTCGAGGAAGGTGAGGCGGATGTTCGGGGTGTCGGCCATAGGGACCTCCGCGTTCAAAGGGTGATGTCGAGGATTGCGCCGCGGCCCAGCGCGCCGATTTGCGCGATGCGCACCGCGAGGGGGCTAGAAACGAGGGCGCCGAAGTCGGCCGTTTGCATCGCGGCCGTGTAGGTGAAGGCAGGGGTGGTGAGGTCCGAGATGGTTCGCACAACCACCGCCCCGTTCAGGATGTCGATCTCGTAGCCCTCGGCCATCTCGCTCAGCGGCACTTCAGTCAGGGCCCAGTTGTCGCCCGCAAAGGCCCGGGAGCGGCGGGTCCAGTTGAGGGCGATATCGCCGCTGGGCAGGGTGACCCGCCGGGCATGACAAGGCCGCCATGGCCGCAGTCCCCGGGCCGATGGCGCGAAGGTGACCGCGAGGTTCGCCGGGTCGCCTGCGGGCTTGCTCGAGGCCCCAATCCGCCAGTTCCAGGCCGCGCCATAATCAGCGCTGCCGATTGGCAGGGGTTTGACCCCGCCGTCCAGCACGACGATCCGCGCTCCGGCGGGGGCGGGGTTGGCGATTGGGTCCTCGGTGCCGAGAAGGCCACGCAGGAGCCGGGTCAGGCGCCAGCGGCCGGGCGATTGCAGGCTGGCAGTCGCGAAGCCGACAATCTCCCACAGATCGGGGGCCGTCTCGATCGCCAACCAGTTCGTGCCCGAAAACACTGCCGTGTCGCTGACGCTTGCGAACTGTCCGGCGATCATGTCGACCCAAAGCTCGTTGCCGCGATCAAAACGGTTGGTCGGCCCGGCATAGAAGGGGAAGGCCAGTGTGCCGAACCAGCCCGGCCGCGAAATGGTGGTCAGGACGGTAAATCCGTCGGTGGTGGCCGATCGCCAGACAGCGGCCGTCCCATACCAGGGGGCGGCATGGGCGGCGGCATAGGGCTGCCAGTCCGGAAAATCCTCCGAGAGCTGAGGCAGGTTCATGAGGGCAACGAGGGGTGGGCCGTATACCGTTTTCGCCCCCGAAGTCGTGCCACGATCACTGCCCGGCGCCAGATCATAGAGCGCGCGATCCGACCGGCGCGCCTCAACCCGCCGCCCGGCGCCGTCGGTGATCGAGGTCAGGGCGAATTCGATCAGGCGGTTGTCGTGATCGAGGAGGATCACATCCGCCGGGTCCAGCGCCAGCCGCGATGGTGGCAAGGTGAAACTTGCCTTCTCGCGCCCGACCCAAGCCTCAAACAGGGCCCGCCGCACGCCGCGTTCGGCTGCGCCACTGGTTGAGGCAATGGGCAGTTGTTCTGCCGAAATCCGTGCCGTGTCGACGGTGATCCTGCGCGCTTCGACCGTGATGCCTGCGAATTCTTCGTCGCGTGCCATGAGCCGCCATTTGAGGGCGAGGGGCAATTCGGTCTCTTGCGCCCGGGTCAGTTCCAGATCCTCGGCCTCGCGGCTGGCCGCCACCAGCGTGTCTAAGGTGATTGTGGCCACGGGCCGCTGCCCCCGCATGCGGAAGCGGATTTTGCCCTCGGCCTCGAAGGCGTCGAAGCCGAAAAGGCGGGCCAGGGTCTCGATCGAGGCGCGGGGGCTTTCGATCGCGTTGACGGCAAAGCCCGGCACCGACCCGGCAAGGTCAGTGACATCGAGGTCAGCCGGAGCCAGCCCAGCGCGGGCGCAAAGCTCGGCGACGAGTTCGGCGAGGCCCGTGGCACCGGCGCGGCCGGTGAGCCAATGCCCCAGCCGCCAATTC
>JACSRN010000096.1 GCA_014879735.1 Paracoccaceae bacterium | reverse complement strand
TGCGTCGCTGTTCTTCCTGGCGGTCTATCTGCATATTTTCCGCGGTCTCTACTACGGCAGCTACAAGGCGCCGCGCGAAGTGACCTGGATCATCGGCATGCTGATCTATCTGTGCATGATGGGCACGGCCTTCATGGGCTACGTGCTGCCCTGGGGCCAGATGTCGTTCTGGGGGGCCACGGTGATCACCGGCCTGTTCGGCGCGATCCCGGGCATCGGCGAGGCGATCCAGACCTGGCTTCTGGGCGGGCCGGCCGTCGACAACCCGACGCTGAACCGCTTCTTCTCGCTGCATTACCTGCTGCCCTTCGTGATCGCGGCGCTGGTTGCCGTGCATATCTGGGCGTTCCACACCACCGGCAACAACAACCCGACCGGGGTTGAGGTGCGCCGCGACTCGATCGCGAACGTCAAGAAGGACACCCTGCCGTTCTGGCCCTATTTCGTGATCAAGGACCTCTACGCGCTGGTCGTGGTCCTGGCGGTGTTCTTCGCGGTGGTCGGCTTCATGCCCAACTACCTTGGCCACCCCGACAACTACATCGAGGCCAACCCGCTGGTGACGCCCGAGCATATCGTGCCGGAATGGTACTTCCTGCCGTTCTATGCCATCCTGCGTGCCTTCACCGCCGACGTCTGGGTGGTGCAGTTCGCCAGCTGGATCACCTTCGGCATCGTCGATGCCAAGTTCTTCGGCGTGATCGCGATGTTCGGCGCGATCGTGGTTCTGGCGCTGGTGCCCTGGCTTGACACCTCCTCGGTGCGCTCGGGCCGGTACCGGCCGATGTTCAAGTGGTGGTTCGCGCTGCTTGTCGTCGACTTCGTCGTCCTGATGTGGGCCGGCTCGCAGCAACCGACCGAGTTCATGTCCTGGGTTTCGCTGATCGCCTCGGCCTACTGGTTCCTCTACTTCCTGATCATCATGCCGCTGCTTGGCGTCATCGAAAAGCCGCTGCCGCAACCAGCGACGATCGAAGAGGACTTCAAGTCGCACTACCCCCATTCGGCCGAGTGACGGAAAAGGATCTGATGCAAATGTTCCGCAAGATCATTCTCAGCGCAGTTTCCGCCCTGGCCCTGGCGGGCGGGGCGGCCCAAGCCGCCGAAGGCGGCGCCCATGTCGAGGATTTCTCGTTCTCCTTCGAAGGTCCGTTCGGGAAATACGACAAGTTCCAGCTGCAACGCGGCCTGCAGGTCTTTACCGAGGTCTGCGCGGCCTGCCACGGCCTGCGCTATGTGCCGATCCGTACGCTGGCCGATCCCGGCGGCCCCGAACTGCCGGCCGATCAGGTACGCGCCTTTGCCGCCTCGCTCGATGCAGTGGCGCTGCCCGACGGCGAGGAACGTCCCCGCGAATGGACCGATCACTTCCCCATGCGCTCGGGCGAGGGGATGGGGCCGGATCTCAGCCTGATGGCCAAGGCGCGGGCCGCCTTCCACGGGCCCTATGGCAGCGGCATCAACCAGTTGTTCCGCGGTACCGGCGGGCCGGAATACATCCACGCGCTGCTGACCCATTTCACCGAGGAAACCAAGGACGAGGCGGGATCGACCTATTACGAGAACCCGATCTTCTCGACCGGCTGGATCGCCATGCCGCCGCCCCTGTCGGACGGGCTGGTGGAATATGCCGATGGCAGCCCCAACGATATCGAGCACATGTCCGAGGATGTCTCTGCCTTCCTGATGTGGGCGGCAGAGCCGAAGATGATGGATCGCAAGGAAGCGGGCTTCCTGGGCGTGACCTTCCTGGTGGTTCTGTCCGCGCTGCTCTATCTGACCAACAAGAAGATCTGGGCACGGGTGAAGGGCAAGGAATTCGTTGCCTGATCCGGTCACGGCCGGGCAAAGCGACGGCCGGCACAGATCGCAAACCCCGCCTTCGGGCGGGGTTTTTCATTGCATCGCGGGGCCCAGATAATCGGCCAGTGCCGGCGGCCGTTCGGCGAACAGCGCGGTGGGCGGGCGCGGCGGCTCTGCCCGCCCCTCGGCCACCAGCACGGCCAGATCGCAGATCGCCCGCGCATCCGTGGGATCATGCGTCACCATCAGCAGCGTGGCCCCCGTCCTGGCGGCCACTTCGGCCACCAGGGCCAGCATGTCGGCCTTCAGCGCCGGACCCAGCGCCGCGAAGGGCTCGTCCAGCAGCAGCAGTGGGCGGGCACGCAGCAGCACCCGCGCCAGCGCCGCCCGTGCCATCTGCCCGCCCGAAAGTTCTGCAGGGCGTCGCGCGCCCAACCCATCCAGCCCCACACGTTCCAGCGCGGCCGCGACCCGCGCCCGCTCGTCCGGTGAAAGACGCAGGTCGGGGCGCAGGCCCAGCCCGAGGTTCTGCGCGACGGTCAGATGCGGAAAGAGGTTCTGGTCCTGGAACAGCACCGACAGCGGCCGCGCACCGGGTGGCAGCGGCGCAAGATCGCGGCCCTGCCACAGGATACGGCCAGAAACCGGCGCCAGAAACCCGGCGATGGCGGCCAGCAGCGTCGACTTTCCTGCGCCTGACGGGCCGATCAGCGCCACCCGCGCGCCGGCGGGCACCTGCCAGTCGGCGGATAGGCGGAAGGCATCCTGCGCGATCACCAGATGGTCAAGCTGCAGCACGGCGTCCCCCCGCATCAAAGGCCCAGAACAGGGCAAAGCTCAGCCCCACCAGCAACAGCGCCGTCCCGGCCGCCGCCTCGTTCCGGTAGGCCGCGGCCAGCCGCTGCACGACAAGGGGCAGCGTGGCCTCGCGCTCTCCGGCAAACAGCGCAATCACGCCCAGATCGCCCATTGACAGCGCAGCGGCCAGTCCGGCGGCAAAGCCCAGCGGACGGGCCAGACGCGGCAGCGTCAGCAGGCGCAGCCGGGCCAGCCCGACCAGCCCCAGCGCCGCGGCCAGCCGGCCGTAATCGGCCTGCAGTGCCTGCGCCTCTGGCAGGATCAACCGATAGGCAAAGGGCAGCGACAGCAACATGTTGACCAGCACCGTCACCGGCAGCGCCAATATCATCGGCGGCACAAAGGGTTGGACGATCAGGAAAAGCCCGGTGCCGAGCACAAGGCCCGATGTGGCAAGCGGCAGCATCGCCGCCAGTTCCACCCAGCCCAGCCGGCCCGCGGCCCGTGCCTCGGCCAGCACAAGCGCGACCCCCACCGTCATCAGCGCCGAGACCAGCGCCACGGCGACCGACCGCACCGCCGCCGGCCAGACCTGGTCCGGAAGCTGCAACAGCCCCGGCGCGCCGCTGGCCAGGATTGCGGCAAGCGGCGCCAGCAGAAACGCCGCCGCCAGCGCCAGAACCGCCCCATCCACACCCTGGCGCCAGCCCCCCGGCGCGGCAAGCGGCAGGGCCCGGTCCAGACCGGCGCCAAAGCCCGCACGCCGCGCCAGGGCCCAGGCCGCCAGCGTGGCCAACCCCCCCAGCGCGGTCTGCACCAGCGCCAGCCCCGCGGCATGGCGCAGGTCGAATTCGAACCGCACCGCCTGATAGATCGCCAGTTCCAGCGTCGTCGCCCGCGGCCCGCCGCCCAGAACCAGGGCAACGGCAAAGGAGGTGAGGCAGATCGCGAAGACCGTCGCGGCAGCACCCGGCAGGATCTGGATCAGCATCGGCCGTTCGAGATGGCGGAAGCTGTCGGCCGGCGTGAATCCGAGGCTTGCGGCCAGCCGGAAGCGCTCGGCCGGGATCGCCTGCCAGCCCTGCAGGATCATGCGCGTCGCAAGCGGCAGGTTCAGGAAGACATGCGCCAGAACAACACCCTGCAGCCCGTAGACCGACAGCACCGGCAGCCCCGCCGCGGCAAGCGCCGTGTTCAGCACCCCGCCGCGCCCGAAGATGGCAAGAAGCCCGAGGATGGCCACGATCACCGGCAAGAGAAACGGCGCCCCCATGACCGTGATCAGCAACGCGCGCCCGGGAAACCGCCGCCGCGCCAGCGCGCGGGCAACCGGCACGGCCAGCCCCACCGACACGAGTGCCGACAGCGCCGCCTGCAGCAGCGTGAAGCGCAGCGCCGCCAGATCGGCGGGCGACAGCGCAAGACCGCCCGCGCGCCAGGCCACCGCGCCCAGGGGCGCGGCAACCAGGAGAAGCGCCAGGCCGCCTATCGTGCCAGCGCCGCCTGCCATTCCGTCACCGCCAAATCGCGTATTGCCCCGGCCCGATCGGCCGGCATCAGCAAGGATTTCTCCGGCCGTGCCGTCTCGAACCCTTCGGGCAGGGCGATATCGGCCGCCGGATACATCCAGTTCGTCTGGGGGATCACCGACTGGAAATCGGGGCTCTGCGTGAAGGCCAGGAAGGCTTTTGCCAGATCGGGCTGGTCCGATCCCGCCAGCAGGCCCGAAACCTCGACCTGCAGGTAATGACCTTCCGAGAACTGCGCCCAATCCTTGGTATCATCCGCCTCGGCGATGCGGTGATAGGCGGGCGAGGTCGAATAGCTCAGCACCATGTCGGCCTCGCCGGCCAGAAACAGGCCGTAAGCCTCGGACCAGCCGGGGGTGACGGTGACGACATTGTCGGCCAGCGCCTGCCAGATCTCGGCCGCCCCCTCGCCATAGGCCTCCTTGACCCAAAGCAGAAGGCCAAGCCCAGGCGTCGACGACCGGGGATCCTGGATCACCACCTTCAGCGAGCCGGCGGCCAGATCCGCGAAGGATGCCGGCGGCGTGGGAACTTTGGTCTTGTCATAGACGAAAGCGAACCAGCCCCAGTCGTAGGGCAGGAACAGCGGGTCGTCATAGGGTACGGGCAGCGTCGTCGCCGCGGGCTGGCCATGCGGCGCAAAAAGGCCGGTCGCCGCGGCGGCGGCCGTCAGTCCAGTGTCCAGCCCCAGCACCACATCCGCATCGGAGGCCGCGCCCTCCAGTTGCAGCCGCGCGAGGAGTGCCGCGCCATCGCCGGCGGGAACAAAGACCAGATCGCAGCCGCAACTGGCCTCGAACGCCTTTTCGACTGCCGGGCCGGGGCCCCACTCGCTGGTGAAGCTGTCATAGGTCAGCACGGTCAGGACGGGCGTATCCGCCATTGCCGCCGGGGCAAGGCAGGTCAGGCACGCCGCAAGGGAAAGTCGCATCTCGCTTCCTTTCTGTTGCGACGGACGGTCGGGCACAGGAAGCGTTCCGATGCACCTTCCCTCCGCCGGTATGAGCCGGTTCAGGTTCAACGGGTTCGCTTTCGCATCTCAGCCCATGGTCCGCAGACCGGGGACACCCCGAGGTGGCGCCGAAAATAGGCGATTCGCCGCCGGACGCAAGGGGCCCGGCGGCAGCGGTCAGTGTCCCGACGCCGGCATCTGGTCGCGGGTCTTCCACAGCGACCACAGCACGCCGGTCGCCAGCAGGGCGAAGGTGATGCCAAGCGACAGGTCGGCAGGGAATTTTTCCCAACCCAGCAGATCGGCGATGAAGATCTTCGACCCGATGAACACCAGCAGCGCGGCAAGGGCGTATTTCAGGTAGTGGAAGCGGTGGATGATCGCCGCCAGCGCGAAATAGAGCGCGCGCAAGCCGAGGATGGCGAAGATGTTCGAGGTATAGACGATGAAGGGGTCGGTGGTGATCGCAAAGACCGCGGGTACCGAATCGACGGCAAAGATCAGGTCGGCCAGTTCCACCATCACCAGCGCCAGAAACAGCGGCGTGGCATGCAGGGCCAGGCGGCCGGTCTTGGCCGAGGTCTCGCGCACGAAGAAGGCATTGCCACGCAGCCCTTCGGTCACGCTCATCCGCCGGCGCAGGATGCGCAGGACGGGGTTCTGCGAAATGTCGATATGCTGGTCGTCCGTGACCATCATCTTGAAGCCGGTGAAGATCAGGAAGGCCGCGAAAATGTAGAGAAGCCAGTGATATTCCGCGACCAGCGTCGCGCCGAGGCCGATCATGATCCCGCGCAGCACGATCACGCCCAGGATGCCCCAGAACAGCACCCGGTGCTGATAGGCGCGGGGTATGGCGAAGAAGGTGAAGATCAGTGCGATGACGAAGACATTGTCCATCGCCAGCGTCTTTTCCACCACGAAGGCCGTCAGATACAGCTTCGACGCCTCGGCCCCGAGTTGCCACCAGACGAACCCGCCGAAGGCCAGTCCCAGCGCGATATAGAGCGCTGAAAGACGCAGGCTTTTGCCGATGCCGATTTCATGATTGCCCCGGTTCAGGATCCCGAGGTCCAGGACCAGCAGCACAAGGACCGTGCCGAGGAAGGTCAGCCACAGCCACAGGGCCGTGCCGAGAAAGGGGGTTAGAAGGATATCCACTCTGATTTGCCTGTCCGTTGGGCGCACGAGGCGATCACGGCAGAACGCCGGGCCGACCATCGGGCGCGATTCATCCCGATTGCGGCCGACATCACGACAGTCGTCATCACGACAGGCGTCGTCAGAGGGGCCCGGCCCGCAGGCTGCCAGATAGGGGGCGATCCGGGCAGTTCAAGGGGTCGTGACCAGAAATCCGGTGCGGGAAGGGCTTGCAGCGGCGTCGGGCGCGGGGCTATGCGCAGACAACCACGGAGACCCGCCATGAGCCTCAACACCTTCGGCCACCTGTTTCGCGTCACCACCTGGGGCGAAAGCCACGGGCCAGCCATCGGCTGCACGGTCGATGGCTGCCCGCCCGGCGTGGTGCTCGACGAAGGCGCGATCCAGCCCTGGCTCGACCGCCGCCGCCCCGGCCAATCGAAATTCACCACCCAGCGACAGGAGCCGGATCAGGTTCGCATCCTGTCGGGCGTCTTCGAAGGGGTCACGACTGGCACGCCGATCCAGTTGATGATCGAGAACACCGACCAGCGGTCGAAGGACTATGGCGAGATCGCACGGCAGTTCCGGCCGGGCCATGCCGATGTGACCTATCACCTGAAATACGGGGTCAGGGACCACCGCGGCGGCGGCCGGTCTTCGGCCCGGGAAACCGCCAGCCGGGTGGCAGCCGGGGGCGTGGCGCGGGCCGTTCTTGCCGCGCTGGTTCCGGGGCTGAAGATCACGGGATACATGGTGCAGATGGGCACGAAGACCATCGACCGTGCCCGCTTCGATTCCGACGAGGCAGAGCGCAACCCGTTCTGGTGCCCCGATCCGGCGATGGTCGGGGAATGGGCCGCCTATCTTGACGGCCTGCGGTTGTCGCACAATTCGGTCGGCGCGGTGGTCGAGGTCGTGGCAACCGGCGTGCCCCCCGGCCTGGGCGCGCCGCTCTATGGCAAGCTCGATTCCGACCTTGCGGCGGCGATGATGTCGATCAACGCCGTGAAGGGCGTCGAGATCGGCGAAGGCATGGCCGCTGCGGCTTTGACCGGGGTCGAGAATGCCGACGAGATGGAGATGGGTCCGGATGGGCTGCGCTACCTGTCAAACCACGCCGGCGGCATCCTGGGCGGCATTTCCACCGGCCAGCCGGTGGTCTGCCGCTTTGCGGTGAAACCGACGTCATCGATCCTGACGCCGCGACGGTCCGTCGACACCTTGGGCCATGCGGTCGAGGTGGTGACGAAGGGCCGGCACGACCCCTGCGTCGGCATCCGCGCCGTTCCGGTCGGCGAGGCGATGATGGCCTGCGTACTGCTGGATCACATCCTGCTCGACCGGGGCCAGACCGGCGGCATCCGCGGCACGATCGGCTGACCCGCCACCGGCAGCTGGCCGGTTTTTTCCCAGGCACGAAAAGACATGGCACGAAGAGAACGGCCCCGACCGGCCAGGCGTCACAGGCGCTGGCCGGCCGGGGTCTTTCCCTGACCTGTCGTCGGCCCGGTTGCGGCCCCCCGTTGCCGCCCCCGTCTCCGTCCCTGCCGAACGGCTTGACAAGCCGGCCTGGTGACAAATAGTGTTTTCTAAATAAAGATATTGTCTTCGTATAGAAAACCTGGGAGGTAGAAATGCGGAATGTCAACCAGTCTGGCCTGACTCGAAGAACGCTGTTGCAGGCGTCTGCAGGCCTTGGCGCGATAGGGCTGAGCGCGCCCTTCGTCCGCCGCGCCGCGGCAGCCGACAACTTTCTGGTGGTAAACAGCTGGGGTGGCAGCTGGCTCGAATCGGCGCGGAAAAACCTGTTCGATCCCTTCACCGAAGCCACCGGCATCCGGGTCGAGACGGTATCCCCCGTCTCCTTCGCCAAGCTTGTGGCGCAGGCCCAGACCAATACCTACGACTTCGACGTGACGACGCTGGGCGGGGCTGCGCTGTTCCAGGCCCAGGAAGCCGGGGTGCTGGAGCCGATGGACGGCAATTTCGACACCTCGCAGGTGCCCGAAGGCAATGCAATCTACGACGGCGTCGCCTCGCATGCCTATTCCTTCAACATCGTCAACCGCGCCGATACATTTCCTGACGGCAAGGGACCCGAAAGCTGGGCCGATTTCTGGAATGTCGGCGCCTTCCCCGGCCCGCGCACCTTGCCGATCTATCCGTCGGAGACCATCGCCCTTGCGCTGATGGCCGATGGTGTGCCGCCCGATCAGCTCTACCCGATGGATCTCGACCGTGCCTTTGCCAGCCTCGACCGGCTGAAGCCCGATCTGCGGGTGTTCTGGCAATCGGGCGCCCAGGCGATCCAGCTTCTGCAGGACAAGGAGGTTTCGGTCGGCGGTGTCTGGGCCTCGGCGGCCGATGAACTGCAGAAGAACGGCGTTGCCATGAACCTCGTGCGCAATCAGGCGCTGCTCGACGTCGCCTACTGGTGCGTCTCGAAGGGTACGCCGCGCGCCGCGAATGCCTGGAAGTTCATCCAGTTCGCCGTCAGCCCCGAACCGATGGCCGGCTTCTGCCGCGACGGCAGCAACGGCCCGATGGATCCCCGCGCCTTTGAACTGATCCCCGAAGAGCGTGCGAAGACCATGCCGACCTGGCCCGACAACATGAAGACCGCAGCCTGGCAGGATGCGAAAGACGTGGGGACGCGCCTGACCGAGATGACGAAGCGGTTCGATCGCTGGATGGCCAGCTGATCCCTGCGCCGGGTCCGGATCGGTCGGGCCCGGCGCTTCCCGAACATGGCGATTGCAGACACTCATGACGACGAGAGCGAACCTCCATGGCCGGCCCGTTCCGGCCTCTCCCTATCGGGCACCGGCCGGGCCGCGCCTCCGGCCGGTACCGGCCGCGGATCTGCGCCGGCTGGGGCAGCCGCCGCTGCGCTCCGAGGACGAGGTGATGCGCCCCGAATCGCTGGGCGCGATGCAACCCTCGGCGCTAAGCTGCGGCCGCTATTTCGTCGAACTCATGGTTGCCCGCGGCTGGCGGATCGAACCCACGGTGTTCGATCTGGACGCGGTGGGCGCCGGCATCGCCCGCTATGCGATCCATGCCGAAGGCCATGTGTTCGAATTCGTCGCCCTGTCCAACCCGCCGGTTGACGGCGGCCGCAGCGGTCGGGTGCTTGACGGCGCGCGCGACACCGACGCTGGCCTGTACGAGGGCCGTGCCACCGACGACCAGATCGCGACGATGCGGCGCGAGATGCCCAAGATCTACGGCGGCCGCGCCTCGGGTGACACGCTGATCTGGTGCCGTTGCAACCGCTCGATGCGGTTTTTCAACCATGTGGTTGCACGTTTGGCCGAAGGGCTGCAGCCCGACCCCGAGGCGATTGCCGAGACCGGCTATCTGATGCGCAATGTCGGGATCGAGGGCAACGGCATCTACGGCACCCGCCCCTTCTCCGAATACGGACAGGATCACCCGCTGGCCCTGCCCTATATGGCGCAGATGCTCGCCGGCTACATGATGCGGGAATTCGCGCTCGATCTGGCCGAGCATCTGGCCCGCGTCGCCTCGCCCGATGCGGTGCCGCTGTCGCGCGAGGTGCGGCATTATCTCGGCATCGGCAACGGATCGGCCATAGGACTGGTGTTCTTCGTCTACAACCGCCCCGCCTTCATCGGGCGCTGGCTGGAGATGCGGGAGCGGCTGCTGGCCACCGCGGCATCCTTGCGGCTGGCGCCGGGCGACCCACGCCGGCATCTGCTGTCCATGCTGCTTGCGCGGGCCGCGGATTTCGCCACCACCGACCGTATCGCGCGCCAGGATGCCCAGTCCCGGACCCGGCATGTGGCAGCACTGTCCCGGCTGAAGGCCCTGGTCGACGATCCGGCGGATGGGCTGGACATCGCAGACCTTCTGCACCGCGCCCGCGATCTGGTGCCGGCCGATGCCGCCGAGACGCTGGCCTCGTGCTGCATGGAACTGGTCCCCGATCTCCGCGACCGCCTGCTTGAAACCTTTTTCATCCGCGAAACGGTACTGCCCGCGCCGCGAATGAGCCTGCAACAGATTGCCGATCTGATCGCGCGCGATTACGGCTGGGTCGGGCAACTTGACCTCGACAGCCCCCAGGCCGCGCATTTCATCTGGTATCAGTCGATCTCGAACGACGAGCCGCGGCGCTGCACCCGGTTCGACACGCCGCTGCCGCCAAACATGCTGCGCGATGTCGCGCGCGAAGTCCGCGACCTGCGCGACGGGATTGCCGCTTTCGGCAGCGAAGGCGACATGGCGACCTATCTTCTGGTGCATCCGGCGCATCGCGCCGCGATCCAGCGCATCGAGCTTCTGGCCGATGCGCGGTTCCATACCCCGCACTGCAACCCTTTCGATGCCGGTTTCGATGCGCTGTCGCTGGTCCGACTGGTGATGATCGGCTTTTACGGGCTGGACCGCCCGGTCGACTTTCTGGGCCGGAACGCGCGCGGCATCATGTTCCAGGGTGCACCCTCGCGCGATGCACTTGGCGCGCCCCTGTCGCCCGGCTGGTTTTACCCCGAGCTTCCCGGAGTCTCGCATGACCATTGATCCCCCGTCGCCGGACCGGATCCTTCTGACCCCGCGTGAGGCGACGGTGCTGACATCGCGCATCCTGCGCCAGGCATCCTGGGCCAAAGGGATCGAAGCCGCAGTCGGTGCCATCGTTCTGGGCACGCATCTGGCCGAGGGCGACGGGCTTGACGCGCTGGAACGCGACTGGGCCAGCATCGCCGCCGCCACCCCCGCTGCCATCACCGCGCATCGCGACGCGGGGGCCGGCTGGCGGATCGACGGCGCGGGCGCCCATGCCTTCGTCTGCATGCCCACCGTCCTTGATCACCTTCTGCCGACGGCAACCGGGGGCGATAGGCAGGTCGTCGTCACGAATTGCACCGAGGCGCAGCATCTGACCGCCCTGTCGGCACTGGCCGCACCCTATGGCCTTGTCCTTTCGGTACGGCCGACACCCGACGGCGCCGAGATCGTCGCCCGCCGGGCCGCCGAGGGCGAGCTTGGCCCGCCCGCCGAACCCCGTCTCTACCCGGTCTCCGCCGCACTTCTGGCGGCCCTGCGGCAGCGCGCGGACAACTACCTCGTGCCCGAATCCGAAGCCTCGCGCAGCCATGCCGGCGACGGCACGCGGGCGTTCCCGCTGGAGCCGGAGCGGGTGGCCTCATCTGGCGCAGCATAGGCACCCGCACCATCGGCAGCGGTTTGACATCGGCAGCGGACGCAGGATCCGGGACGGGAGGTTTCGCGATGACGGAAAAGGCAAGGACATTCGTTCTGGTTCACGGCTCCTGGCACGGCGGCTGGTGCTGGGGCCGGCTGGCGCCGTTGCTGGAGGCCCGGGGCCACCGGGTGCTGGCGCCCTCGCTGACCGGCCATGCCGACCGGCGGCATCTGCTGTCGCCGGCGGTGGGGCTGTCGACGCATGTCGAGGATATCGCCAGCCTGATGGCATTTTCCGAAGTGGAAGATGCGATCCTTGTCGGGCACAGCTACGGCGGGATGGTCATCGCCGGCGCAGCCGACCGGGTGGCCGGGCGGATCGGGCAACTGGTCTATCTCGACGCACATGTTCCGGCAGACGGACAGTCGATGTGCGACCTGATCGGCCCGGAGGTTACGGCCAATCTGAAAGCGCGGGTCGATGCGGAGGGATTCGGCTGGCTGATGCCCCCGACCTCTGCGGCCTTCTTCGGCACGACACCCGAGGAAGGCGGCGACTGGATCGATCGCATGGCTACGCCGATGCCCTGGAAATGCTATGCCGAACCGCTGGCCCTGACCGGCGACCCGCCGGTGATGCGCCGTGCCTATATCCGCTGTGTTCGGCACAAGCGGCCATATTTTCAGGCCGCGGCAGACCGCCATCGCGGCGCCGAGGGCTGGCAGGTGCGCGACATCGACACCGCGCATAACGCCATGATCACCCATCCGCAGTTGCTGTGCGACACCTTGCTGCAGCTTGCCGGCTGAGCGGGCCGGTCAATCCCAGGCATCGCCCCAGGGCTTCCAGCCGCCGGTCTCGGTCATGAAGCGGCTGGTCGCACGCATCAGCGCCGGCCGCGCCGCCGCGACATTCACCCGGTCATAGGGACCGGCGATCGACAGCACGGCGATGATGCGCTGCTGCGCATCGAAGACCGGCACGCCCACGGCAAGGATGTCGGACTTCTCGGCGCGGTGCGAGGTGGCGTAATGGTCGCGCCGCACCGCTGCGATGATCTCGGCATCGGGCAGTACCGTTCCGGCCGCCACCAGATCCTGGCGATGCCGGTCGGAAATGAAGGCCGCGAAGATTCGCCCCGAGGCGGTGTCGGTGATCCGCATCGTCGTGCCAACCCGATACGAGACGCGCAGCAGATCCTGGGTCAGCACCTCTTCGATGATGTAGAGCGCATCCTTGTCCAGCACGACCAGGCTGACGCTTTCGCCCAGTTCCGCGGAAAGCTGCTCCATGATCGGGTGCATCCGCTTGCCAAGCCCGACCTGGTTGAAGGCGATGCTGCCCACACGGGCGGCGTGCAGCGTCAACTGGTATTCGCCGGCGGCGTTCGGCTCGACCCAGCCGGCCTCGACCAGCGTGATCAGCTTTTGAAAGTTCGTCGCGCGCGATCCGCCGATCTTGCGTGCAAGTTCGGCAAAGCGGACCGGACGGTTGAAGGAGGCGATCTCGTCCAGCATCGCCAGCGTGCGCAGCGATGAACTGAGCGGCCGCGTGCCGCCCCTCGCGCCTTCATCCCGTTTTGTTTCCATCTCTCGTCCCTGTCTTTCTTCCCCGTCGCCCGACCGGGCGGTTGACAAATGATGCACAGCACATTCTAGTTTTCTAATAGTGACGGCTGTCGTCCAATAGAAGACAAGAGCACGCATCCGATGGCAACAAGCAGAATGTATGCCGAAGACAACTTCAAGGCATCGCGGCAGATCTGGCGGGGGGCAATGCGGGCCGCGCGGCCGTGGATTCTGCTGTTGCCGGTCCTGACCGTCATCACCGTCCTGTTCCTTGTGCCGCTGCTGGGGATCCTGCGGCTGTCCATCCTGGGCGAGGACGGGTATTCGCTGGCCTCCTATGCCACCTTCTTCACCGACAGCTTTCATCTTGCCGTGCTGGGCCGGACGCTGGGGGTGGCGCTGATCGTGACGCTGGGCTGCCTGATCCTCGGCTATCCCGTCGCCTATGTGGCTGCGCGCTACGCGGGTGGGCTGGGCACAGCACTTCTGCTCATCGTCACCATGAGCTTCTGGACCTCGTTTCTGGCCCGGACCTATGCGTGGATGGTGATCCTCGGCTCGCAAGGGCTGGTTTCCAACCTTGCCCGCGCCCTGGGGTTCGAGCCGCCGCAGATCCTGTTCACCGGGCTTGCGGCCAATATCGGCATGATCCACATCCTGCTGCCCTTCATGGTGCTGGCGCTCTTTGCCGTGATGCAGCGCATCGACCGGACGCTTCTACGCGCCTCCGAAGGGCTGGGCGCAACCCGGTTCCAGACCTTCCGCCGGGTATTCCTGCCGCTTTCGGTTCCGGGCATGATCAACGGCTGCGCCATGGTCTACATTGTCTGCCTGGGGTTCTACGTCACGCCCGAACTGCTGGGCGGCCCGCGCGACCAGTTGATCGCCCGGCAGATCGGCTCGCAGATCGAGCAGCTTCTCGACTGGCGCGAGGCCGCCACGATGGCCGCCGTTCTGCTGGCCGTGACGCTGGTGATCTATGCGGTCTACGATTTCTTCTTCGGTCTCGACCGGCTCTGGCGGTCCTGAGGGATAGGATCTTTCACGATGTTCAACGGCTCCGGAACACTGTCGCGCACCCTAGCGGTGCTGGTCGCGTTGTTCATCCTGATCCCGATGCTGCTGGTGGCGGTGATGTCCTTCGGGCAAGGGTCCTCGCTGCGCTTCCCGCCGCAGTCCTTCACGCTCGATTCCTATGCCGCCTACTTCAAGAGTTCGAGCTGGACGATCCCGACGCTGAATTCCTTCGTCATCGGGGCGTTTTCGGCAATCCTGGCGCTGGCCATCACCACGCCGGCCGCCTTTGCCTTCACATTGTACGACTTTCGCGGCAAGCGGTTGATCCGCCTTCTGGTGATGATGCCGCTGATGGTGCCCTTCATCGTCATGGCACTGGCCTATTTCTTCTTCTTCGGCCGGATCGGGCTCTTGAACACCATGGCGGGCGTGATCATCGCGCATGCCTGCCTGTCGATCCCGATCGTCTTCCTGATCCAGTCGGCAAGCCTGAAGGGGTTCGACTGGACATTGGTGCGTGCGTCGCAGGCCTGCGGTGCCGGCGCTTTCACCACCTTCCGCCGCATCTGCCTGCCGATCCTGCGGCCCAGCTTTCTGGTTGCGGGACTTTTTGCCTTCATCACCTCGTTCGACGAGACGGTCGTCGCGCTGTTCATCTCGGGGCGCGCGGCATCGACCTTGCCGCGACGCATGTTCGAAAGCGTGCGCCAGGAATCCGACCCGATCGTGGCCGTGGTGTCCACCCTGCTGTTCGGGGTGGTTGCCGCAGTGGCCCTGATCGTGGCCGCCCGGCAGCGACGGGCCGCACGGCCGGCCAACAGATAAGGACAGTTCCGTGACCGAAAACGACGCCCCTTTCCTTCGCCTCGACGCGATCGTCAAACGCTATCCGGGGACGCCGGCACCGGCGGTCGACGGCATTTCCGTCGACATCCAGCGCGGCGAATTCGTCAGCCTGCTCGGCCCCAGCGGCTCGGGCAAGACGACGACGCTGCTGATGATCGCGGGGTTCGAATTGCCCAGCGAAGGACGTATCCTGCTTGAAGGCCGCGACATTGTCGGCCTGCCGCCACATCGGCGGAATTTCGGCATGGTCTTCCAGAACTACGCGCTTTTCCCGCATATGACCGTGGCGCAGAACGTGGCTTATCCGCTGGAACTGCGCAAGATTCCCACGGCCGAGGTCAGGGCCACCGTCGGCCGCTATCTTGAAATGGTCGGGCTGTCCGGGCTCGCCGGGCGGCGACCGACCGAACTTTCGGGCGGCCAGCAGCAAAGGGTGGCGCTGGCGCGCGCACTGGTCTTCTCGCCGCCGGTCGTGCTGATGGACGAACCCCTGGGCGCCCTTGACAAGAATCTGCGCGAGCAGTTGCAGGTCGAGATCAAGGAATTGCAGAAGTCGCTGGGCATCACGCTGATCTACGTGACCCATGACCAGAGCGAGGCGATGACCATGTCGGACCGCATCGCGGTCTTCAACCATGGCCGGATCGACCAGATTGCCCCGCCCGACCGGATCTACCGCCGCCCGGCAACACGCTTCGTCGGTGAATTCGTGGGCGACAGCAACATGATCGAGGGCCGCGCCATCGCCGGGGAAATCGGCCTTGCCGACAGCCCGCTGGGCCGGATCACCTGCACGGACGGAACCTCGGTGCTGACCTCGGGCCAGCCGGTACTGGTGATGATCCGGCCCGAGCTGGTGCGGCTGTCGAACCGGCCGACGCCGCAGAACGGGGCGCGGCTTGTCGTCTCGCGCACCACGAACTATGGCGACCGCGTGCTGGTCGAGGGGATCGGTCCGAATGACACGCCGCTGCGGCTGCGCGTCTCGGCACGCGAGGCCGAGGACTGCCGCCCGGGATCGCAGATCGACGTGGCCTGGGATCCCGAGGACGTCCACGTCCTGCCGCGCAGCGCCTGACGATGGATTTCGCCTTCTGGACCATCGGCGACTTCAACCGGGCCTATCGTCAGGGCCGGATATCGCCGGTCGAGGTGGCGCATTGGTTCATTGTCGCGGCGCATGCGCTGAACCGGCGCCTCGGCACGGCACTGACCCATGTGGCCGAGGGCGAGATGATCGCCGCTGCCGAAGCGTCCGGCGCCCGCTGGCGCGCCGGAGAGGCGCTTGGGCCGCTCGACGGGGTGCCCGTGACGATCAAGAACCTTCTGGCGGTCCGGGGATGGCCGCTCGATTTCTGCAGCCTGACCGTCGATCCGGGCGAGGGACCGGCCGAGGACGCCCCCGCCGTGGCCCGGCTGCGCGCGGCTGGCGCGCTTCTTAGCGGCTATACGTCGACACCCGAATTCAGCTGGACCATCGTGACCGACAGTCCGAAATATGGCGTCCTGCGCAATCCGCACGATCCGGCGCGTACGCCGGGCGGCAGCAGCGGCGGCGCGGCGGTTGCGGCGGCGACGGGGCTTGCGCCGGTCAACATCGGTTCCGATGCCGCGGGTTCGATCCGGGTGCCGGCGGCATTCTGCGGCGTCTTCGGCATGAAACCCACCTTCGGCGTGGTGGCCGCGCTGCCGGCCGGCCCGATGACCCATCTTGGCCCGATCTGCCACACCGCGGCGGATGCGGCACTGGTCCTGGATGTCATCGGCCAGCCCGACGGGCGCGACTGGTACAACACGCCCCTGCCCGGCCCGCAGCCCTTTTCCCACCGGCTTGACCGGCCGGCCAGCGGGCTGCGCGTGGCAATCGCATCCGGTTTTCCCGGCGTGCCGGCGGCGGACCCTGCGGTCCACGCGGCGCTGACCGCGACGCAGACCGCGCTCGAAACGCTCGGTGCCCGCGTCGAGGTGGCAGCCCCCGAGATCACGGATCCGCGCGCCATTGCCCGCGTGCTGTTCCCCGAAGGCTATGTGCGCCGGTTCCGCGACATGGGCGATGAGGCGCGGCACCGCACCGATCCCGGCCTGCTGGCGCTGGCAACGGCCGGCGCGGCGACAACGGTCGATGCGCTGCGGCAGGCGATCGAGGCACGCTATGCGCTGGGTTGCCAGATCTCCGCCTTTTTCCAGCGCTTCGATCTGCTGGTCACGGCCACCACGCCGGGCCCGGCCTTCGAACTGGGCACAGCGGGCGACATGTTCGACTGGAACGCCGGCACTTATGTCTTCAACCTCAGCCAGAATCCGGCGGCTACGGTTCCGGTCCTTGCCGGCGGCGGTGCGCTGCCGGTGGGCATCCAGATCGTCGGGCCGAAATTCGGCGATGCGGCGGTGCTGAACCTCTGCCACCTGCTGTCGGGCCGGGTCTGAGCCCGCCGCCACGGCAACCCGAAGGCATGGCCCACCCGACGGGGGCAAACCACGGCGGGGTGGCGAAATCCCGGTCAGCGCTTGCCTTGCGACAGATGGTCAAGGAAAGCCCGCATTGCGGCCGTCATGCCACGCGACTGCGGGTAGACCACGCTGACCGGCAGGTCGGGCAGCGTAAACTCGGGCAGGACCTGCACCAGCTTGCCCGAGGCCAGGTCCTCGGCCACCATGAAATCCACCGCCATTGCGATTCCGGTGCCGGCCAGCGCGGCAAGGCGGATCATCTCGGCATTGTTGCTGGAAAAGAACGGCTGGACCTTCAGATAGATGATCTCGTCGTTCTGCCGGAAGGGCCAGGTACCCGCGCCACGCATGTTGGTGTAATACAGGCAGCGGTGCCCGACCAGATCGGCCGGCGTCGCCGGCCGGCCATATTCGGCCAGATAGCCGGGGGCGGCGACGACCAGAACGCTGGCCGACCGCAGACGGCGCGCCAGAAGCGAGGAATCCTCAAGCTCTCCGACCCGGATCACCGCATCCAGCCCTTCGGCGATCACATCGTTGCGCCCGTCGTCGAGCACGAGTTCAAGCTGGATTTCAGGATAGGTCTCGACAAAGTGGGTTACATGCGGCTGCAGCACGTTCAGCGTGTAGTAAATCGGCGCCCCGATCCGCAACCGGCCACGGGCCTGCTTGGACACTTGCCGCACCGCTTCATTCGCGGCTTCCAGCCGGTCAAGGATCTCTTTCACCTGCCGGTAATATTCCGTCCCGATTTCGGTCGGCCGGACGGAACGTGTCGTGCGACTTAGCAACCGCGTGCCAAGATCGGCTTCCAGATCCGCAATATACTTGCTGGTCAGGCTTTTCGAGATCCCCATCCGACGGGAGGCCGCGGCAAAGCTGCCCTCGTCCACGATGTGGACATAAGCCTGCAGGATCGCAGTATCCATGATAACCCTTCGCGCATAAGCAATGCCGGGCGGCCGTGAAACCGGCCCCCGGCATCTGCAGAGGAAGTAATGGTGCTGCCTTTCGGCAGCAAGCGCTTGGGGTAGGGAATTATCTGTGCGCAAAGGCACAAGTGTCGCGAAGGATTTAACAAGCGCCCGGCATCGCCCGGAAGTCCCAACAATCTTCGGTGCTGGGACAGGAAAACGGCGTGCCGGGATACATCCGGATCGG
This sequence comes from Paracoccaceae bacterium, assembly GCA_014879735.1. Lineage (GTDB taxonomy): Bacteria > Pseudomonadota > Alphaproteobacteria > Rhodobacterales > Rhodobacteraceae > Pseudogemmobacter. Next base: position 38,229 of record JACSRN010000096.1, on the reverse strand, counting down.
GCGAGGCACAGGCGCCCACCCACTGGCGGGCGCCCGGTCAGCCCCGGCGCACATCCTTAGCGGTTGCCGCCATGTTCGACGATCGGCGCGCCTTCGGGCAGCAGCGTCACGGTCATCACTTCGCCAGCCGACTTGCCGGCACGGATCAGTTCTTTGTTGCTCAGCACGTCGCCGGCGACAACTTCAACCTGGGTGCCTTGGGTCGGGTTGGTAAAGACCACATGACGTTCGGCAAGCGCCAGTTGAGCGGAACCAGCCAGAACGGCAGCGGCGGTCAGGATCGTGGCAAAACGGGTCATTTTTCTTTCCTTTCATGCTCGACGCCTTGGTGCGTCGGATGAGAGGGAAATAGGGTTGTCCAAGACTAAGGATTAGATACGCTCTTTTGCGTTCAGAATTCGACGGGAGTGCACGATCATCGCCAGGCGTGCACAATGGCGGGAGGCGGGACGGATCCGGGCCCGCCGTCGCGATCAGGCCCGCCGGGAGGCGACAGCCACGCCCAGCACTTCCAGCACCTTCGCCTCGATCTGCGCAGCCTCCATCCCGGCGACACGATACATCGCCTCGGGGCTGGCCTGGTCGATGAAGGTATCGGGCAGCACCATGCTGCGGTATTTCAATCCACCGTCGAAGACACCCTCGTCGGCCAGAAGCTGCGCCACATGGCTGCCGAAGCCGCCGATGGCGCCCTCTTCAACGGTGATCAACGCCTCGTGCCCGCGCGCAAGCCCCAGGATCAGCTCGCGGTCCAGCGGCTTGGCAAAGCGCGCATCCGCCACGGTCGGGGCAAGCCCGCGCGCGGCCAGCGCCTCGGCCGCCTTCACCACCTCGGCCAACCGGGTACCGAAGGACAAAAGCGCAACGCGGCTTCCCTCGCGGATCAGCCGGCCGCGGCCGATTTCCAGCACCTCGCCGCGCGCCGGCATCTCGACGCCCACGCCCTCGCCTCGCGGATAGCGAAAGGCGATGGGGCCATCGTCATGCGCGGCCGCCGTGGCAACCATATGGACAAGCTCTGCCTCGTCAGCGGCCGCCATCACGACCATGCCGGGCAGGTTCGCCAGGAAGGCCACGTCGAAGCTGCCGGCATGGGTTGCCCCGTCCGCCCCGACCAGCCCGGCCCGGTCGATGGCAAAGCGGACCGGCAGGCGCTGGATCGCCACGTCATGCACCACCTGATCGTAGCCGCGCTGAAGGAAGGTGGAATAGATTGCGCAAAACGGCTTCATGCCGCCTGCGGCAAGACCGGCACTGAACGTGACCGCATGCTGTTCGGCAATCCCCACATCGAAAGTGCGGCGGGGGAAGCGGGCGGCGAACAGGTCAAGCCCGGTGCCATCGGGCATGGCGGCGGTGACGGCGACGATCTTGTCGTCACGCTCGGCCTCGGCGATCAGGCTCTGCGCGAAGACCTTGGTATAGCTCGGCGCATTGGAGGGCGCCTTCTTCTGCTCGCCCGTCACCACATCGAACTTGGCGCGGGCATGGCCACGGTCGGCCGCCTGCTCGGCGGGGGCATAGCCCTTGCCCTTCTTCGTCAGCACATGGATCAGCACCGGCCCCTGTGCCCGGGTCTTCACCGTGCGCAGGACGGGCAGAAGCTGGTCCAGATCATGCCCGTCGATGGGGCCGACATAGCTAAACCCCAGTTCCTCGAACAACGTGCCGCCGACCGCCATGCCCTTGAGCATGTCCTTGGCGCGCCTCGCACCTTCCTGCAACGGCGATGGCAGCAGCGAGACGAACCCCTTCGCCACCTCTTTCAGGTCATGCAGCGGTGCGCCGGCATAGAGCCGCGACAGATAGGCCGACAGCGCGCCCACCGGCGGGGCGATCGACATCTCGTTGTCGTTGAGGATGACGAACAGGCGCTTTTTCAGATGGCCGGCGTTGTTCATCGCCTCGAAGGCCATACCGGCCGACATGCTGCCATCACCGATCACCGCGATGGCATCGCCCGGATCGCCGCCAAGATCGGCCGCACAGGCAAAGCCCAGCGCCGCGCTGATCGAGGTGGAGGAATGCGCCGCCCCGAAGGGATCATAGGGGCTTTCGCTGCGCTTGGTGAACCCCGACAGCCCGCCCTCCATCCGCAGGGTGCGGATACGGTCGCGTCGCCCGGTCAGAATCTTGTGCGGATAGCACTGGTGGCCCACGTCCCAGATCAGCTTGTCGCGCGGCGTGTCGAAGACGGCATGCAGCGCCACCGTCAGTTCCACAACCCCCAGCCCGGCGCCAAGATGGCCACCCGTGACCGAAACCGCCGAAATCGTCTCGGCGCGGAGCTCCTGCGCCAATTGCTGCAACTCGCGATCCGACAACCCCTTCATATCGGAGGGGACGCGAATGCGGTCTAGAACGGGCGTGGCGGGACGGTCGGCCATGGGGCCTCCTCTCAAGCTTGCCGCGAAATGGTGAATCGGGCCGCGCGGATCAAGTTTGCCGCCGCACCGCCATAGGGCGCAAGGGCATCCTCGGCCTGATGGATCAGCGCCTGCGCCCGGGCGCGCGCAGCGTCGAGGCCCAGAAGCGAGACGAAGGTCGCCTTGCCGGCCGCGGCATCCTTGCCGGTGCGCTTGCCGGTGGTGGCGGCATCGCCGGTGACGTCGAGCACATCGTCCCAGATCTGGAACGCCAGCCCCAGCGCGGCGGCATAGGCGCGCAGGGGTGCGGGGTCGGCCCCGGCGATGATTGCGCCCGCCGTTGCGGAAAATCCGATCAGCGCTCCGGTCTTGCCGGCCTGCAACTCGGTGATCTGCTCCAGGGTCAGGGGCGCGGCGGCGGTTTCGGCGGCGATGTCCAGCGCCTGGCCATAGACCATGCCCTGTGCCCCGGCCGCCCGGGCCAGCCCCGCAACCAGCCTTACCCGCGCGGTGGGCGGACCCAGCGCCGGATCGGTCAAAAGCTCGAAAGCCAGCGTCTGCAGCGCATCGCCGGCAAGGATCGCCGTCGCATCGTTCCATTTTCGATGCACGGTCGGCTGGCCGCGGCGCAGGTCATCGTCGTCCATCGCCGGCAGGTCGTCATGCACCAGGGAATAGGCATGCAGCGCCTCGACCGCAGCGGCGGCGGGCAGCGCCTGCCGCTCGGGCACACCCAGCACCCGGGCCCCTTCCAGCACCAGAAATCCGCGCAGACCCTTGCCGCCCTGCACGGCATAGCGCATGGCGTGGACCACGGCCTGGTCGGGAAATCCCGCCAATGCCGCCGTCAGCCGGACCGAGACCCGGGCCGCATCGCTGGCCAGCAATTCGGGAAAGCTCACAGCCCCTCCGCGGGGGTGGTGCCGATGGCCTTGCCTTCGGCGGCACGGATAAGTTCCACCTTCGCTTCTGCCTCGGCCAGTTTGGCGGCGCAATGCGCCTTCAGCTTCGCGCCGCGCTCGTACAGCGCGATTGACTGCTCCAGCGCGACCTCACCCTTTTCCAGTTGCGAGACCACGGCCTCCAGCGCCGCCATCCCCTCCTCGAAGGTCATCTTTTCAATGGGTTTGTCCGTCATCGCAAAGCCTCAGTCCGAAAGGGTGGCCAGTTCGCCCACATAGGCGGCGGCCGAAGCCGCCAGCGCGTCCAGATCATAACCGCCTTCCAGTGTCGAGACCACCCGGCCGCCCGAAACCTCCCACAGGCGCGCGGCAAGCCAGCGGAAATCGGCCTCGTCCCAGTTCAGCCCCGCCAGCGGATCGGCAGCATGGGCATCAAAGCCGGCCGAGACGATCAGCAGGTCGGGCCGCCAGTCGGCGACGGCAGGCAGGATCGTCCGTTCATAGGCCTGGCGCATGGCCGCGCCATCGCTGCCGCCGCGCAGGGCAACATTGATCACCTGACCATGCGCGCCCCGTTCGTCCGGGCGCCCGGTGCCGGGATACAGCGGCATCTGGTGGCTGGAGGCATAGAGGCATCGCCCCTCATCCCACAGCAGATCCTGCGTGCCGTTACCATGGTGCACGTCGAAATCGACGATGGCGACGCGGGACAGGCCGTGATGGACCAGCGCACGTTTCGCCGCGATGGCAGCAGTGCCGAAAAGGCAGAAACCCATCGCCCGGGCGGTCTCGGCATGGTGGCCCGGCGGGCGGGCGGCGACGAAGGCGGTCCTGTCCTCGCCGGCCAGCACGGCATCGACGGCGGCACAGACGCCGCCGACCGCGCGCATCGCCGCGCCAAAGGAGCCGGGCGACAGAAAGGTGTCGCCGTCGAGCTGGGCCCAGCCCTCGCGTGGCACGGCCGCCTCGACCCGGGCCAGATAGGCGGGCGGATGGCAGCACAGCACCTCGGCCGCCTCGCCGGCGGGACAGGCCCGCGGGATCAGCGGCAGATCGGCCAGGCCGCGCCAGACCGCCCGCAGCCGGTCGGCGGATTCGGGATGGCCGGGCGGTGTGACATGGGCCAGGCAATCGGCATGGGTATAAAGCAGCATGGAGTCCCCGTGACGCTTCGGCCTCGCCACGATGCCTCGCCGGCGGCGCGGCTGCAATCGTGCGGTTTCGCCCCTCGCCCTTGTCGCGGCGATCTGCCATCCTGCCGCCGAACCAGTCCGGAGACGCCGATGGCGCGCAAACCCGTCGATCCCACGCCCGAAGAGATCTTTCTCGCGCCCCTTGTCCGCCTGGCCCACAGCGACCCGCCCATCGAGGGCCTTGTCTTCTGGTCGCAAGGCGGCTGGGAGGCCGATCCGACAGAGGTGCTCGATTCCGAGGAGATCGCCTTCTATGCCGAGGGCCTGATCCCCGAGGGCTTTGCGATCCACTGGCGCATCGTCGCCTTGCCGGGCGGGACAGTACCGGACCACGTTCGCCTTTATGTCACCGAAGACGGCAGCCCGCTGCCGGATATCCCCGACTGGACCGTTCTTTCCACTGCAAGCTGGCCCTCCGCATGACCGTTCTCGATCAGGTTCACACCGAATGTGCCGCCCTTGGCATCCGGCTTTTCACCGTCACCACGCATGACCATGCCGCCGGGCTGGCCCGGCGCAGCTATACATCGCATCCGGCAGAATATCCGGTGCAGGGCACCAAGCCGCTGACCCGCGATGCCTGGTACGATCAATGCATCGTCCGGCTGGAACCCTTCGTCGCAAACACGCCCGAGGGTTTTCGCGCGCAGTTCTTCGATCATGCGCTGATCGAATCGCTGGGCTTAGGCTCGGCGGTCAATCTGCCGGTCATCGGCCGCGAGGGCCGCGTGGTTGCCACGGTGAATCTTCTGGCCGAGGCGGGGCATTTCAGTGCCGAGCGGTTGGCAGCCTATGTCGGAATCCTCAACCGTCACCATGCCGAACTGGTTGCGGCCTGCGGCTGATGGCCTTCACTCTACGGCAGTTGCAGTTCTTCGTCGCCGCAGCCGAGGCCGGATCGGTGACGGGGGCCGCCCGGGTGCTGTCGATCAGCCAGTCCTCCGTGACCGAGGCGATCCGCGCGCTGGAGGACGACCTCGGCCTGCAATTGTTCGATCGGCAGGCCCGTGGGCTGGAGATCACGCACAAGGGCCAGGCCTTCCTGCGCCATGCCCGCCAGATCCTTGCCGATGTGGCCAGCGCCCGTACCGCCTTTCGCGACGGGGCCGAAGCCGCGCCCGGCCGGTTGTCGCTGGGCGTCACCTCGCTGGTGGCGGGCTATGTGCTGTCGGACATCCTGTCGCGTTACCGGCGGGCCTTTCCCAAGGTCGAACTGCAGGTGGTCGAGGATAACGGCGACTATCTGCAGCACCTTCTGATCGGCGGCGAACTGGATGTCGCGGTGCTTGTCACCTCCTCGGTCAAGGACCGCATGGCGCTGCAGGTGGAGACGCTGATCGTCTCGCCCTACCGGCTGTGGATGCCGCTCGGCCATCCGCTGGCCGATCAGGAATCGATCGCGCTGGAGGAACTGGCCGGCCAGCCGATGATCCAGCTCATGGTGGACGAGATCGAGGAATCGACCCGCCGGCTGACCGCGGCCCTGCCGGTGAAGCCCCAGGTCGCCTTCCGCACCCGCAGCGTCGAGGCCGTACGCTCGCTGGTCGCCACGGGCGCGGGCCTCGCCATCCTGCCCAGCCTGGTCTACCGGCCCTGGTCGCTGGAAGGCGACCGGATCGAGACGCGCGATGTCTCGGGCGATCTGCCAACGGTGCAGGTGGGCCTTGCCTGGCGCCGCGGCGCGCCACTGTCGGCGCCGGCACGCAATTTCGTGCGCTCCGCGCAGGGCGCGATCGCCAGCCGCTGAGGGTTCGGCCTGCCGAGGTTTCGGTTTTTCCGATGGATCGCATCCGCGTTTTGTTATTGCGAAACGGCGCGGCGGGCCTAGCCTTTTCTTCATGACCGGAACACCGGCTCGCGCCGCGCGGCCCGCGGCCATCCACAGGGAGACTGCAGATGAAGACCATGAAGCTCATGGCCACCTCGGCGCTGGCGGCGTTGACGGGACTTTCGCCCGCCCTGGCACAGGTGACGGAACTGGGCGCCGGCGAGGGGCAGGTGAATATCGTCGCCTGGCCCGGCTACATAGAGCGCGGCGAAACCGACAAGGCCTTCGACTGGGTGACGAAGTTCGAGGAAGCCACCGGCTGCAAGGTGAACGTCAAGACCGCCAACACCAGCGACGAAATGGTGGCGCTGATGAACGAGGGCGGCTTCGACCTTGTCACCGCCAGCGGCGATGCCTCGCTGCGGCTGGTGGCGGGCAAGCGGGTGCAGCCGGTCAACACCGATCTGATCCCGTCCTGGTCCAAGGTCGACGACCGGCTGAAGGATGCCCCCTGGTTCACCGTCGAGGGCACGCATTACGGCGTACCCTATATGTGGGGGCCGAACGTCCTGATGTACAACACCGAGGTTTTCAAGGAAGCGCCGAAAAGCTGGTCGGTGGTGTTCGAGGAACAGGTCCTGCCCGATGGCCAGTCGAACAAGGGGCGGGTGCAGGCCTATGACGGGCCGATCCACATCGCCGATGCCGCGCAATATCTGATGGCGCACAAGCCGGATCTCGGCATCACCAATCCCTATGAGCTGAGCGATGCCCAATATGCCGCGGCCCTGGATCTGCTGCGCGGCCAGCGCATGCTGGTCAGTCGCTACTGGCACGACGCCTTCATCCAGATCGACGACTTCAAGAACGAGGGCGTGGTCGCCTCGGGGTCCTGGCCGTTCCAGGTGAACCTGCTGAAGGCCGACGGGCAGCCGGTGGCCTCGACCATTCCCGAGGAAGGCGCCACGGGCTGGGCCGACACGACGATGATGCATGCCGAGGCCGAACATCCCAATTGTGCCTATCTGTGGATGGAACACACGCTGTCGTCGAACCTGCAGTCCGACCTGGCGGTCTGGTTCGGCGCCAACCCCTCGGTTCCGGCCGCCTGCACCGATGGCAGCGGCATGTCGACCAAGGAAAGCTGCCACGACAACGGCATGGATGACTTCGACCGCATCCGGTTCTGGACCACCCCGGTGTCGAAATGTGCCCAGGGCGAATGCGTGCCCTATTACCGCTGGGTATCGGACTATATCGGCGTGATCGGCGGGCGCTGAGCGCCGCAGCCCCACCCGGCGCGACCCCGGCCGCATCGCGGGCATCTGCCCCGCCGCCCGGATACCGGCGGGGCGGGGGTGCTCGGCGCCGTCGCCCTGATATCCCGCACCCTCCCCGCCCCGGCAGGCAAGGGGGAGGGGCGCGGGGCGGCCTGCGTGCATTCCGTCCGCAGGCAAACCGACACCCGACCGCCACTGCCCGGAACCTCCATGACCGTTGCCGTCGAATTCCACTCCGTTTCCCGCCATTTCGGCCCGATCAGGGCCGTCGACGGCGTCGACCTTGCCATTGAGGAGGGCAGTTTCTTCGCCATGCTCGGGCCCTCCGGCTCGGGCAAGACCACCTGCCTTCGGCTGATCTCGGGTTTCGAGAAACCGTCGTCCGGCACGATCCGCATCTTTGGCGAGGATGTGTCGGACACGCCGCCAAACCGGCGCAACGTCAACACGGTCTTTCAGGATTATGCGCTGTTTCCGCATATGAACGTGCGCGACAACGTGGCCTACGGGCTGATGGTCAAGGGCATGCGCCGGACCGAGCGGCTGGCCCAGGCCGAGGAGATGCTGGCGCTGGTCAAGCTGGAGGGCTATGGCGACCGCAAGCCGGCGCAGCTTTCCGGCGGGCAGCGGCAGCGCGTGGCGCTTGCCCGCGCGCTGGTCAACCGGCCGCGGGTGCTGTTGCTGGACGAGCCGCTTGGCGCGCTGGATCTGAAGCTGCGCGAGGCGATGCAGGACGAATTGAAGGCGCTGCAGATCCGGCTGGGGCTGACCTTCGTTTTCGTCACGCATGACCAGCACGAGGCGCTGTCGATGGCCGACCGTCTGGCGGTCTTCAACGAGGGCAAGATCGCCCAGATCGGCACGCCGCAGGAGATCTACGACCGCCCGCGCACCCGTTTCGTCGCCGATTTCGTCGGATCGTCGAACGTGCTGCCGCCCGCGCTCACCCGCGCGCTGGGCGGCCCCGAAGCCTGGTCCTCGCTGCGCCCGGAGGCGGTGCGCCTGGTCGGTGCCGGCCCGGTGACGGGTACCGTCACGGCGCTGCGCTATCTGGGTAGCGGCACCCGGGTGATGCTGGACACCGATGACGGCACCGGCATCGCGGCGCTGGTTCCGGCAGGCCAGCCGCTGCCCGAGGAGGGGGCCCGGGTCGCCCTGGCCTTCGATCCCGCCGCGCTGCATGTGATGGAAGGTGCGCCATGACCGCGATCCGCACCACCGCGGGCGCCCGGCCGGGGGCTCTGCCCCCGGACCCCCGGGATATTTGCGGCAGAGAAGACGTTGCAGCAGGCAGGGTCAGGGAGGGGCGGCGATGATCGCGCCGGCCATCCTTCCGGCGCGGGGCGCCGGCGACCGGCTGACCGGGCTGTTCTGGCGCCGGCCGGCGGTGCTGGTCGCGCTGCTGATCCTGCCGCCGCTTCTGTGGCTGGGGGTGATCTATCTTGGCGCGCTGGCGGCGCTGCTGCTGCAGTCGTTCTATGCCATCGACGAGTTTTCGGGGATCGTGGTTCCCGAATTCACGCTGAAGACCTATGCCGAGCTGTTGCGGGCGCAGAACCTGGACATCATCCTGCGCACCGCGCTGATGGCGGCGGCCGTGACGCTGGCCTCGGCGGTGCTGGCCTTTCCCATCGCCTATTACGCCGCGCGCTACGCAAGGGGCGGCTGGAAGGCCGCCTTCTACCTGGGCGTCATGCTGCCATTGTGGTCGAGCTATCTGGTCAAGGTCTATGCCTGGAAGCTGATCCTTGCCAAGGAGGGCATCCTGGGCTGGGCGGCGAGCGCCACCGGCACCGGCTTTCTGATCGACGGGCTGCTGGCGATCCCCGGGTTCGAGGGATCGTCGCTGTCGACCTCGCCCTTCGGGACCTTCCTGGTCTTCACCTATGTCTGGCTGCCCTACATGATCCTGCCCATGCAGGCGGCGCTGGAGCGGGTGCCCGCCTCGATGCTGGAGGCCTCGGCCGATCTGGGCGCCACGCGGGCGCAGACCTTCCGCACCGTGGTGCTGCCGCTGGCACTGCCCGGGGTGATCGCCGGATCGATCTTCACCTTCTCGCTGACGCTGGGGGATTACATCATTCCGCAGATCGTGGGGAATTCGGCGAATTTCATCGGCATGGCGGTCTATCAGCTACAGGGAACGGCGGGGAACATCCCGCTGGCGGCGGCCTTTGCCGTGGTGCCCATCGTGATCATGCTGGCCTATCTGTGGCTGGCCAAGAAGGCGGGGGCGTTCGATGCGCTCTGACCGCGGCCCGCTGTCGCTTCGGCTGGCGGCCATCGGCGGCCTGCTGTTCCTGCATCTGCCGATCCTGCTGATCTTCCTTTACGCCTTCACCACCGAGGAGAAGAGCTATCAGTTTCCGCCGCCCGGGCTGACGACGAAATGGTTCGGCGTGGCCTTGTGGGAACGGCCGGACATCTGGCCGCCGCTGCTGCTGTCGCTGAAGGTGGCCGCGATTTCCACCGCACTCGCGCTGATCCTCGGCACGCTTGCGGCGGCGGCCATGAGCCGGGCGCGGTTTTTCGGCCGCGATCAGGTGACGCTGCTGATCCTGTTGCCGATTGCACTTCCCGGGGTGATCACCGGCATGTCGCTGCGCTCGGCCTTCGGGATCCTCGACATCCCGTTCTCGACCTGGACCATTGTCCTGGGTCACGCAACCTTCTGCATCGTCATCGTCTACAACAACGCGGTCGCCCGGCTGCGGCGGCTGTCGGGCGGGATCCTGGAGGCCAGCGCCGACCTGGGCGCCAACGGGTTCCAGACCTTTCGCCATGTGCTGCTGCCCAATATGGGTTCGGCCCTGCTGGCGGGCGGCATGCTGGCCTTCGCATTGTCCTTCGACGAGGTGATCGTCACCACCTTCACCGCCGGCCAGCAATCCACCCTGCCGATCTGGATGCTGAACGAGCTGGTGCGCCCGCGGCAGCGGCCGGTGACGAATGTCGTGGCCGTCGTGGTGTTCTGCGCCACCTTCGTGCCCATCCTTGCAGCCTTTTATCTTACCCGCGGCGGATCCGAGACCGCCGGATCGGGAAAATGACGGAGATCGCCATGGATGCATTCCCGCTCGACTCCGGCCTTCTGATCGGTTCTGCCTTCGAGGCCGGGCAGGAAACCATGGAACCGATCCTGAACCCGCGCACGGGCGGGCTGATCCTGGAGGTCGCCGAAGCCTCGGCCGGCCAGGTCGACCGCGCGGTCGAGGCGGCGCGACGGGCTTTCGCCGGCTGGAGCCGGACCACCCCGGCCGAACGGGCGGCGGCATTGCTGCGCATCGCCGACCGGATCGAGGCCGAGGCGGACGCCTTTGCCGCGCTGGAGGCGCTGAACTGCGGCAAGCCGATCAATGCCGCGCGCGGCGACGAGATCCCGGCCATCACCGATTGCTACCGCTTTTTTGCGGGCGCGGTGCGTACCCAGCACGGGCAGGCGGCCGGCGAATATCTGGCGGGCCACACCAGCATGATCCGGCGCGATGCGATCGGCGTGGTGGCCAGCATCGCACCCTGGAACTATCCGCTCATGATGATGGCCTGGAAACTGGCGCCGGCAATCGCCGGCGGCAATACCGTGGTCTTCAAGCCCAGCGAGCAGACGCCGCTGACCGCGTTGAAGATGGCGCGCCTTCTGGCGGAAGTGCTGCCGGAGGGCGTGGTCAATGTCGTCACCGGCCGGGGGCAGACCGTCGGAAACCATCTGATCCATCATCCCGGCATCGACATGATCAGCCTGACGGGCGATGTGGCGACGGGCAGGAAGATGCTGGATGCCGCAGCGAAGACGGTGAAGCGCACCCATCTCGAACTGGGCGGCAAGGCGCCGGTCATCGTCTTCGACGATGCCGATGTCGCTGCGGTGGTCGAGGGGTTGCGGGCGTTTTCCTTCTACAACGCCGGGCAGGACTGCACCGCCGCCTGCCGTGTCTATGCCGGCCGCAAGATCTATGACCGGCTTGTGGCCGACCTGACCTCGGCCACGGCGTCGATCACGCTGGGCGCCGAGGATGACACGACAAACGAGATCGGACCGCTGATCAGCCAGCGCCAGCGCGACCGGGTGGCAAGTTTCGTCAATCGGGCGCGCGAGCTGGGCCATGTCGAGATCACCACCGGCGGCGAAGCCATGGCACAGGGTTTCTACTACAGGCCCACCGTCGTCGCCGGCGCCCGGCAGCAGGACGAGATCGTCCGGCGCGAGGTCTTCGGGCCGGTGGTCTCGATCACCCCCTTCGACGACGTCGACCAGGCGGTCGCCTGGGCCAACGACAGCGACTATGGCCTTGCCTCCTCGGTCTGGACGCGGGACGTGGGCCGGGCAATGGCCACGGCCGCACAGTTGCGCTACGGCTGTACCTGGATCAACACGCATTTCATGCTGGTGAACGAGATGCCGCATGGGGGGCTGAAACAATCCGGCTATGGCAAGGACATGTCCACCTATGCCCTGGAGGACTATACGGTCGTCCGCCATGTGATGGTAAAGCACGGCTGAGGCGCGGTCAGCCGGCGGGGTCGGACAGCACCTCCAGAAAGGCCGGGCCGAACCTTTCGGCCTTGTGCCGGTCCATGCCGGCAATCCGTTCCAGCGCCGCAAGGCTGCGCGGACGTCGCTCGACGATGTGGCGCAGGGTCGCGGGCGCACAGGACAGCGGCTTTTCGGTCCCGTCCGGCCCGCGCATCAGGCGACCCTGCACCTCGACCAGCCGGTCGAACAGCGCAGCGTCGGGTCGGCCGGCCAGCGCGCGACGGCTGGGATGGATATCCGTCTCTGCCCCGGTGATGACAGCCAGGAAGGCGCGCCCGTAGCTTTCCAGCTTCTTCGCGCCGACGCCGGTGATCCCGGCCATCTGGTCCAGCGTCATGGGCCGCTTCTCGGCCATCTCGATCAGCGTGCGGTCGGGGAAGATGACATAGGCGGGCACGGCCGCCGCCTCGGCCAGCGCGCGGCGCTTGGCCTTCAGCGCCGAGAGCAGCGGCGCGTCCTCTTCGGCAACCATGGTGCGGATGGCCACCTTGGGCGCGGGCGCATTGTCCTTGCGCAGCAGCACCTTCACCTCGCCCTTCAACACCGGGCGGGCGGCCTCTGTCATCCGCAGGGCGCCATGTCGCTCGGGATCGGGGCGCAGCCAGTCACGACCCATCATCTGCCGGAAGACACCGCCCCAGGCGGCCTTGGTCAGCGTCCGGCCGACGCCGAAGGTCGGCAGGTCGTCGTGCCGGCGTTCGCGCACCCGGTCGGTCCGCGTGCCGGTCAGGATGTCGATCAGATGCCCCGCCCCATAGTTTTCACCTGTCCGCAGCACCGCCGACAGAGCCATCCGCGTCGGGTCGGTGGCATCGAAGACCACCGCCGGCCGGTCGCAAAGATCGCAGTTGCCACAGGGCGCGGGATCTTCGCCGAAATAGCGCAAGAGCACCTGGCGGCGGCAGGAGATCGCCTCGGCCAGCCCCAGAAGTGCGTTCAGCCGGCCGTGGTCGGCCTGTTTCCTGTCGACCGGGGCGGTGCTTTCGTCGATCTGCTGCCTGCGGTAGCGGATGTCGTCGGCACCATAGAGCGTCAGCGTCTCGGCCGACGCGCCATCGCGACCGGCACGGCCGATCTCCTGATAATAGGCCTCGATCGATTTCGGCAGGTCGGCATGGGCAACCCAGCGGATGTCTGGCTTGTCGATCCCCATCCCGAATGCCACCGTCGCCACCACGATCAGCCCATCGTCGCGCTGAAAGCGGGTTTCGACATGGCGGCGGTCGTCGGGATCCATTCCGCCATGGTAGGCCAGCGCGGCATGGCCGGCCTCGCGCAGCGCCTGCGCCAGCGTCTCGGTCTTGGCCCGCGTGCCGCAATAGACGATCCCGGACTGCCCCTTGCGCGCCGCGGCAAAGCGCAGGATCTGTTCGCGCGGGCCGTCCTTTGCAGCAAAGGCAAGGTGGATGTTCGGCCGGTCGAACCCGCGCAGGAAGGTTTCCGGCGGCTGGCCGTCGAACAGCCGCGCCACGATCTCGGCCCGGGTCTCCTCATCCGCCGTTGCCGTGAAGGCCGCCAGCGGCACCCCCAGCGCCCGGCGCAACTCGCCGATGCGCAGGTAGTCGGGGCGGAAATCATGGCCCCACTGGCTGACGCAATGCGCCTCATCCACCGCGATCAGCGACACCCCGATCCGGCGCAGCAGCGCCTGCGACGACCCCAGCCGTTCGGGCGCCATGTACAGAAGCTTCAACCGCCCCTCGTCCAGCGCGCGAAAGACCTCTTCGGTCTCCTCCCCGGTATTGCCCGAGGTCAGCGCCCCGGCCTCTACCCCCGCCTCGCGCAGCGAACGCACCTGATCGCGCATCAGGGCGATCAGCGGCGATACGACAACCGTAACCCCTTCGCGACACAGCGCCGGAAGCTGGTAGCACAGCGACTTGCCCCCACCCGTCGGCATGATCGCCAGCGTGTTCCGCCCGGCGGTGACGGCGGCCACGATCTCTTCCTGCCCGGGGCGGAATCCGGAAAACCCAAAGATCCGGGACAGATGGGCGGCGGGGTCGGCCATCAATAGAAGGCAGAGATATTGTTCATCAGCACGATGCGAAGGGCATAGACGGCCAGAAGCACGATCAGGGGCGCAAAGTCGATTCCGGCCGTGGCCGGAATCACCCGGCGAACCTGCGAATAGATCGGCTCAAGCAGCCGGTTCAGCCCATCCCAGATCTGGGCCACCAGTGGCTGGCGCAGGTTCAGCACCTGGAAGTTGATCAGCCAGGATATGATCACATGCGCCAGGACGACGAATTGGACCACATTCAGGATCAGCAACAGGATCTGGAAAATCGACGTCATGCGGGGCCCCTGCTCTATATGCCCGAGAGGTAGCCGCTGCGGGGCCAGAGGGCAAGCGGCAGCACGGCGCGGGACCTCCGACGCGGGGTCACGCTTGACCTTCGCGTTATGACGCGGCAGGCCGAAGACAGGCAGGCGTCAAGGAGGCCCGGCATGTATCCCTGGTTCCGCATGATCAAGGAACTGGTCAAATACCGCAATGTGCCGCTGCATCCGCTGGAGCCGCATGTCGGTCAGCATATCTGCTGGCCCTGGGACATCGATCCCTGGCTGGAACTGAACAATGGCCGGACACTGACACTGTACGATCTGGGCCGTATCCCGATGGCGATCCGCACTGGGCTGTACAAGGTGGCGCGGGCGAAGGGCTGGGGGATGACCGTCGCCGGTTCCTCGGTGCGCTACAGGAAACGGGTGAAGACCTTTGAGCGGTTCGAGATGCGCAGCCGGCTGGTCGGCTGGGACGACCGCTTCGTCTATATGGACCAGACGATGTGGAGAGGCGGCGACTGCACGTCGCAGGCGCTGATCCGCTCGGCCATCACGCAGGGCGCCCGCGGTATCGTCGATCCGGCAGAGCTGGCGCTGGCACTGGGCCTGCCGGCCGAGAGCCCGCCCCTGCCCGCCTGGGTCCAGGCCTGGATCGATGCCGACGCCACCCGTCCCTGGCCGCCCGAGCAATAAGCCCGTCCGCGCCAGAAGCTGTGCTTGCACGGGCGGCATTTTGCGGATTCACTCCGCCCCATGACAGGGGGGCGGGGAACATGGTCAGCGCAAGAAAACGAATCTGGGGCTGGTATTTCTTCGACTGGGCCAGCCAGCCCTACAACACCTTGCTGCTGACCTTCGTCTTCGGCCCATATTTTGCCGAAATCGCAAGGGGCTATTACCTCGGCACCGGGCTTGACGCCGAGGCGGCCGCGGCCGCGGCGCAAAGCTACTGGGGCTGGGGGCTGGCGATTTCCTCTTTCGCCATTGCGATCCTGGCCCCGATCCTGGGCGCCATCGCCGATACCACGGGGCGGCGCCTGATCTGGGTCTGGGCTTTCTCGATTTTTTATGTGGCCGGCGCCTGGGCGCTGTGGTGGGTGGCCCCCGGCGGCGACGCGGGCACGCTGTTCTGGGGTGTCGCCTTCTTCGGCCTGGGCTTCATCGGCATGGAATTCGCCACGATCTTCACGAATGCGCTGATGCCCACACTCTCCGACCACGAGGATCTGGGCGCGATCTCGGGATCGGGCTTTGCCTTCGGCTATCTTGGCGGGCTGGTCGCATTGGTGATCATGCTGGGTTTCATCGCCGACAATGCCGATACCGGGTTGACCTTTCTTGGGCTGACGCCACCCTTCGGCCTGGACCCCGAGGCGCGCGAGGGCGCCCGCGCCGTCGGCCCCTTCACGGCGATCTGGTACATCGTCTTCATGATCCCGTTCTTTCTCTGGGTGAAAGAGCCGAAGACGGCGCCGCAGGGCGTGCATCTGGGCCGGGCGATGCGGCAGCTTGGCGATCTGCTCGCCTCGCTGCGGTTTCGCCGCAGCCTCTCGGCCTATCTCGCCTCGTCGCTGTTCTATCGCGACGCGCTGAATGCGCTTTACGGCTTTGGCGGCGTTTATGCCTCGGGCGTGCTTGGCTGGTCGCTGACCCAGATCGGCGTCTTCGGCATCGTCGGCGCAGTGACGGCGATGGTCGCGGCCTGGCTGGGCGGACGGGCCGACCGGCGCTGGGGGCCGAAGCCGGTGATCTCGATCTCGATCCTGGTGCTGATCGTCGTCTGCGCCATCATCGTCGGCATGACGCGCGAGTCGGTCTGGGGCCTGCCCCTCGATCCGGCCGGCAGCGCCTCTGACAGGCTGTTCTTCCTGTGCGGGGCGCTGATCGGCGCGGCAGGCGGCACGCTGCAGGCGGCCAGCCGGACGATGATGGTCCGCCACACCGACCCCGATCACGCGACCGAGGCCTTCGGCCTGTTCGCCCTGTCGGGCAAGGTGGCCAGTTTCCTGTCGCCGGCCCTGATCGCGCTGGCCACCCAGATCAGCGGATCGCAGCGCATCGGCATTTCTCCGCTGATCGGGCTGTTCCTGATCGGGCTGCTTCTGCTAGTTTGGGTCAATCCCAGAGGTGAGCAGACCCGATGATCCGTTTTCGCCTTCTTTGGCGTGCCGCGCTGGCGGCCGCGCTTGTCCTGCCCCTGCCGGCCTCGGCCGAAAAGCTGGCGAACAAATTGTTCGGCGCCGCTGCCGCCCCCTCGGCGCAGGATGCGATGCCGATCGGCTCTTACGCCCGCGGCTGCGGCGCGGGGCTGATCGAACTGCCGGAAACCGGCCCGACCTGGCAGGCGATGCGGCTGTCGCGGCACCGCAACTTCGGTCATCCGGCGATGGTGCAGTTCCTGATGGACCTGTCGGCCCAGGCCGCGGCGATGGGCTGGGGCAAGGGGCTTTACATCGGCGACATCAGCCAGCCCCGCGGCGGGCCGATGACCAGCGGCCATGCCAGCCACCAGATCGGCCTGGATGCCGATATCTGGTGGCTTGCGCCGGACCGGCTGAACCTGTCGGCCAAGGATCGCGAGAAGATCAGCTCGATCCCGATGCGCTCGGCCGATCAGCTCCGCGTGACCTCGGCCTGGGGACCGAAGGCGCGGGCGCTGCTGAAGACGGCCGCCTCCGACCCGCGGGTGGATCGAATCTTTGTTGCGGCGGCAATCAAGATCGAGATTTGCCGGACAGCGACCCGCTCCGACCGGAAATGGCTGCAAAAACTGCGCCCCATCGGCGGGCATGACACGCATTTCCATGTGCGGTTGAAATGCCCCCGCGGCGCGCGGCTGTGCGAGACGCAGAAGCCTACGGTATCGGAACTGTCGAACGGTCGCGACGGTTGCGACGAAACGCTGACCTGGTGGGTAACGGATTACCTGAATCCGCCGAAAAGCAGCGGCAAGAAGAAACCGAAGGACGAAGATACCCCTCGCAAGAAGGGCCCTCGCGAATTCACCATGGCGGATCTTCCGGGCCAATGCAAAGACGTGCTCGCTTCGCACTGACAGCTGCCTTGCTGGCGCTGGGGCTGCAGGGCGCGGCGGAATCGTCGCGGCCTGCGGGCTTTGTGGGCGCCTATGCCTGGCGGGCCGAGGATCCGCGCTTTGGCGGCTTCTCGGCGGTCGAGATCACGGGCGGCGGCAACCGCGTGATCGCGCTGTCGGACCGCGGCGCCTGGACCGAAGGCAAGGTCGAACGCGATGCCGAGGGTCGGATCACGGGCGTGTCGCTGCGCCCGATGATGCTGCTGAAGGCCACGGGCGAGGCGCCGCTGAAGCAATCGCGCGCCGACAGCGAGGGGCTGGCGCTGGCCCCCGACGGCTCAGTCTATGTCTCGTTCGAGGGCGTCTCGCGCGTTCTGCACTATGCCCGGCTGGACGGCCCGGCCGTCAACCTGCCCACGCCTGATGCCTTCCGCAAGATGCCGCGGAACGCTGCGCTGGAGGCGCTGGCGGTGGATGGTCGCGGCCGCCTCTATACCCTGCCCGAAGATACCCGCAAGAAAGGTGCCGATTTTCCGGTCTGGCGCTGGGACGGCACGGCCTGGAGCCAGCCCTTCCTTCTGCCCCGGCGCGACGAGTTCCTGCCGGTCGGCGCCGATTTCGGCCCGGACGGCCGGCTCTACATCCTGGAGCGCGCCTTCTACGGCCTCGGGGGATTCGCCAGCCGCGTCCGCGCCTTCACGCTGTCCGCCACAGGCATCGCCGCCGAGGAAACCGTGCTTCAGACCGATCCGGGCGTGCATGACAATCTTGAAGGGCTGTCGGTCTGGGCCGATGGCCGGGGCACGATCCGGCTGACCATGGTGTCCGACGACAACCAGAAGTTCTACCTGAGGAACGAGATCGTCGAATATCGCATTCCCGCGCTGCTCGGCGCCGGCGGTTGACGCCGGCTCCGGCCGGCGGTATGCCGCGGCCGTTCCCGATGACGGGAACCAAGTCTCCGCGACCTTGTCAAAACGGAAAAGATCATGACCCGCCTTCTGCCCGGCATCCTTGCCATGGCCGCCATCGTGGTGGCATCGAACATCCTTGTGCAGTTTCCGATGGGCGCCTGGCTGACCTGGGGTGCCTGGAGCTATCCCTTCGCCTTTCTCGTCGGCGATCTGGTAAACCGCCTGCAGGGCCCTTCGGCCGCACGCAAGGTGGTGATGGCGGGGTTCATCACCGGAATCGGCTGCTCTTTCATCGGCACCCAGATTCACGGCGACTTCGGCCCGCTTGTCACGCTGCGGATCGCCCTCGGTTCGGGGCTGGCCTATCTGGTGGGCCAGATGACCGATGTCTCGATCTTTACCCTGTTCGCGCGCGACAGGTGGTGGAAGGCGCCGCTGGTGTCCACCCTGGTCTCATCGACGCTCGACACCGTGCTGTTCTTCTCGATCGCCTTCTCGGCCGGACTGTCGTTTCTTGACCCGGCCGGCGATGTTTCCTGGGCGGGCGAGGCGACGCCACTTCTGGGCCTTGGACCGGAGGCGCCGTTCTGGGTCTCGCTGGCGGTGGCCGACTGGGGGGTCAAGTTGGTGATGGCGCTGGTTGCGCTGATTCCCTTTCGCCTGTTTGTCGGGCGCTACATCGCCCGGACGGCCTGACCCGGCGCGGGCCGGATGTTGAATTTGCGCCACACCCCAAGAGGCAACACATCGCTTGCGGAAAAGGTATTGACGCACACAACATCTGTGGCAGGCTTGGGATATCGCAACTTTTGAAAGGAGGTGATCCAGTGTCGAGAGTGATATTGGAGAGAGGTGTCGGGACAGTCAGGAGGGCGGCTTTCTGAGGGCAGCCCCTCAGGCGACGCAACACTGATTGGGCCTGTCCCTAACTGGCCCATCTCCTTGGAACTCGGAAAGGGTCGCCGTTCTGGCGGCCCTTTCTCTTGTGGATTCGCCATGCTTCACGTGACCGACAGCCTTGCCATCGCCGACTGGGAACTGACCGAAAGCTTCATGCGAGCCTCGGGTCCCGGCGGACAGAATGTCAACAAGGTCTCGACCGCCGTCGAGCTGCGATTCGAGGCCGAACGCTCGCCGCATCTGACGGCGCCGGTAAAGGCGCGGCTGAAGCGGATCGCCGGGCGGAAATGGACGGCCGAAGGCGCCATTGTCGTGCAGGTGGAAGACACCCGTAGCCAGGCCCGCAACCGCGAGATCGCCCGTGAAAGACTGGCCGAGATGATCCGCGCCGCGCTGGTGGTGCCAAAGCGGCGGATCGCCACCAAACCCACACTGGGCAGCCAGCGGCGGCGGCTGACGGCCAAGACCGTGCGCGGCGAGGTAAAGCAATTGCGCGGCAAGGTGGACGGCGAGGAATGACCGAGGCGGAAGCGGCCGCCGCACTCTGGGGAGGGCGGATCCTGCGGCCGGTGGCCGAACGCGAGAATGCGATCTTTGAACTGGCCCTGCCGCAGGGCCGTGCGGCGCTGCGATTGCACCGGCGCGGCTATCAGCCAGATACGGCGATCCGGTCGGAACTGTGGTGGTGCTCTGAACTGGCGGCCAGAGGCCTTGCCGTGCCGCATCCGTTGCCGGCGCCATCGGGCGGCCTGCTGGCGGTTCTGCCTGGTGGGCGCCGCGCCTCGGTCCTCGACTGGCTGGAGGGCGAGGCCATGGGCAGCGCGGGGCGGCCGTTCGAACAGCCGCCGCGGCGGCTTCTCGACCTGCACCGCCGGCTTGGCGCGCTGATCGCGGCAGTCCAGGCCACGACCGCCACCCTGGCGCTGCCGCCCGATTTCACCCGCCCGCGCTGGGACCGTGACGGATTTGTCGGTGAAGCCCCGCTCTGGGGGCGGTTCTGGGATCATCCCGCCCTGCAGCCAGCGGATCGGGCGAGGCTTCTTCGTGCCCGCGCGTATCTGCGCGAACGGCTGCCGGACGGCCCCCTTCTGCCCATCCATGCCGATGTGCTGCGCGAGAACGTGCTTGTGGCCGGCGACCGGCTGGCGCTGATCGACTTCGACGATTCCGGCTGGGGCCCGCCGCTTTACGATCTGGGCACCGCCCTGTCGCAAAGCCTGACCGAACCCGCCTATGCCGACCTGCGTGCGGCCTTGATGGAGGGCTACGGCACCACGGACACCGAAGGCGTCGAGATCATGGTGCTGGCGCGCTGCTGCGCTTCGGTCGGCTGGATGATCGGGCGGGTTCCGCCCGAAAGCCCCGTCACCGCCCGCTTCATCGCGCGCGCCGTGGCCCGGGTCCGCGGGATCTGATCGGCGAATCCGGTTGCGGTGCGCGGGCGGGCGGGCTAGTCAGCCATGTAACGTTTTAACGTAAAACGGTAACATCCACGCAACGATCCGGAATGTCAGACCCCTCTCCCGGCAACCAGAACAAGTGGAAGACGCTCGACAAGGATCTCGGGCGGATCTTGATGCTCGAGCAGGCCGGCGCCGTAATCGCCCGGCCAGTGGTGGCCATCGGCATCGCGCTGGCCTTCATCATGATCTGTGCGCTGGGCGCCGCTGCCTTTGTCGGCGTGGGCCAGGGGACGCTGATCATTGTCGCGGCGGCAGCCTTCGGCGCCTACATGGCGCTGAACATCGGTGCCAACGATGTGGCCAACAACATGGGCCCCGCGGTCGGCGCCAATGCCCTGACCATGGGCGGCGCGCTGGTCATCGCCGCGGTGTTCGAGACGGCGGGCAGCCTGATTGCCGGCGGCGACGTGGTGTCCACCATCTCGGGCGGCATTGTCGCGCCTTCGGCGGTGGCCGATCCCGATACTTTCGTGCGGGCGATGATGGCGGCGCTGATTGCCGCATCGCTGTGGTTGAACCTGGCCACCTGGCTGGGCGCGCCGGTATCGACCACCCATGCCATCGTGGGCGGGGTCATGGGCGCGGGAATCGTCGCGGCCGGGTTCGGCGCCGTGCAATGGGGCCGGATGGGACAGATCGCCGGCTCCTGGGTAATCTCCCCGGTCATGGGCGGGGTGATCGCGGCGGCCTTCCTTGCCTTCATCAAGGCGGTCATCAACGACGTGCCCGACAAGCTGGCGGCCGCGCGCCGCTGGGTGCCGGTGCTGATCGGCATCATGGCCGGCGCCTTTTCGGCCTATCTGGCGATGAAGGGGCTGAAGCGGCTGATCGACGTTTCGCTGAACCAGGCGCTGCTGCTGGGCCTGCTGATCGGGCTGGCGACCTGGGCCATCTTCCGCCCCATCGTGCGCCGCCAATCGGCCGGGATGGAAAACCGCAAGCGCAGCCTGAAGCAATTGTTCGGCGCGCCGCTGATCGCCTCGGCCGCGCTGCTGTCCTTTGCCCATGGTGCGAATGACGTGGCCAATGCGGTCGGCCCCCTGGCGGCCATCGTTCATGCCGTCGAGGGCATGGGCGCATCCGAAAAGGTCTCCATCCCGCTGTGGGTGATGCTGATCGGCGCCTTCGGCATTTCCTTCGGCCTGCTGCTCTTCGGGCCAAAGCTGATCCGAATGGTGGGGCAGGAGATCACCCGTCTGAATGCCATGCGCGCCTGGTGCGTTGCGCTGTCGGCGGCCATCACGGTCATCGTCGCCTCTGGGTTCGGGCTGCCGGTCTCGTCCACACATATCGCGGTGGGCGGCGTGTTCGGGGTCGGATTCTACCGCGAATGGGAGGCCGAGCGCCGCTCTCGCCGGCTGGACCGGCAGAAGGGCAAGCCGGTCAGCGGGGAGGAACGCGCGCGGCGTAAGCTGGTGCGGCGCACCCATGCGCTGGGAATCGCGGCAGCCTGGGTCATCACCGTGCCGCTGACCGCGCTGCTGTCGGCGACCTTGTACTGGGGGCTGGGCCTGCTGTTCTGAGGATCACACCTCGACGGCGCGTGCCACCTGCTGGCCGACACCGAAGACCCGCTTGTAACGCTCGATCTGGTCGGCCGGACCCATGGCCTTGTTGGGGTTGTCCGACAGTTTCACCGTCGGATGCCCGTCGGCCGACACCGCCTTGCACACCAGGCTGAACGGCGCCAGCGCATCACCCGGCACGAAGCCGCGGAAATCGTTGGTCAGGTTGGTCCCCCAGCCGAAGGACACCTTCACCCGGCCGTGGAACCGTGTGTAGAGCATCTCGATCGTGTCGACATCCAGCCCGTCCGAGAAGATCACCAGCTTCCGGCGCGGGTCTTCGCCGCGTTCCTTCCACCAGCGGATCGCAAGTTCGGTCGAGGCGACGGGATCGCCGGAATCGATGCGGATGCCGGTCCAGCTGGCCAGCCAGTCCGGCGCATTCCTGAGGAACCCCTCGGTGCCGAACGTGTCGGGCAGGATCACGCGCAGATTGCCGTCGTGCTCTTCGTGCCAGTCGGCCAACACCTGATAGGGCGCCTGCGCCAGTTCGGCATCGGTCCCGGCCAGTGCGGCATAGACCATCGGCAGTTCATGGGCATTCGTGCCGATCGCCTCGATGTCGCTTGTCATGGCGATAAGGCAGTTCGATGTGCCGGTGAACCGTTCGCCCAGCCCTTCCTGCATGGCCTGCACGCACCAGTCCTGCCACAGGAAACTGTGGCGCCGCCGCGTGCCGAAATCGGCAATCTTCAGGTCTGGAATCGCCTGCAGCCGCTCGATCTTTTCCCACAGCCGCGTCATGCCGCGGGCATAAAGCACCTGCAGTTCGAACTTGCGCATATCCTTCAGCACGGCGCGCGAGCGCAGTTCCATCATCACCGCCAGTGCGGGGATTTCCCACAGCATCACTTCGGGCCACTTGCCCTCGAAGGTCAGCTCGTACTGGCCGTCGCGTTTTTCCAGGTGATATGGCGGCAGATGCAGCGCTTCGAACCATTCCATGAAATCGGGGCGGAACATCTGGCGCTTGCCATAGAAGGTATTGCCGCGCAGCCAGGTGCTTTCGCCGCGCCGGAGCGACAGGCTGCGCACATGGTCCAGTTGCTCGCGCAGTTCGCCCTCGTCGATCAGATCGGCCAACCGCACGCGGGTGGTGCGGTTGATCAGGCTGAAGACGACGCTGGTGTCCGGCCGGTTGCGAAAGATCGACTGGCACATCAGCAGCTTGTAAAAATCGGTGTCGATCAGCGAGCGCACGATCGGATCGATCTTCCAGTTGTGATTGTGAACGCGGGTTGCGATATCGACCATGCGGCTTCTCCAGGGACGGATAAGCCGTTAAATCAATCCACGCCCGCCCTGTCCAGCGCTGGCGGGACGAAACCCAGAGGCGGGCGTTCCGCCGGCGGCCTGCCTGTTGCGGTGCGGCGTTCCCGCCGTCGCACGCACCGGCCAAGGATTTCCCGAGCCGGTCGAGACCGGCGGAACGCCAGACTTATTTCCGCCCGCAACGATTCAGGGGGCTGCAAAATCCCGGACCAAGGTTTACCTCAAGGACAGAATAAGCAACGGAGACCGACCGATGAGCGTTCGCATCAACGATATCGCCCCCGATTTCACCGCCAGTTCGACCGCGGGCGAGATCCGCTTTCACGACTGGCTTGGTGACAACTACGGCATCATCTTCAGCCATCCGCGCGATTTCACCCCGGTCTGCACCACCGAATTCGCGGCCGTGGCGCAGCTGGCCGACGAATGGAAGAAGCGCAACACCAAGGTGATCGGCGTTTCGGTCGATTCGGTGGGCGATCATGACAAGTGGAAGCGCGATATCGAGGCCTTCGGCGGCAGCCCGGCCGATTTCCCGATCATCGACGACACCAGCCTGACCGTGGCCAAGGCCTATGACATGCTGCCGGCGGAATACTACCTGCCGACCGAGGGCCGGGCGCCGGCACATACCGCCACGGTGCGGACGGTCTATATCGTCGGGCCGGACAAGAAGGTGCGGCTGACGATGACCTATCCGATGTCGGTGGGCCGGAATTTCGCCGAGATCCTGCGGGCACTGGATGCGGTACAGGCAACCGATGGCGTGCCGGTGGCCACGCCCGCGAACTGGACGCCCGGGCAGGATGTGATCGTCGCGCTGTCGCTGAACGATGCCCAGGCAAAGGAGCGTTTCGGCGATCTTGACGTCCGCCTGCCCTATCTGCGCTTCGCCAAGCGCCCGGTCTGAGACAGGAGACCCGAGGCCGGGCGCGCGTCATGCGCGGCGCCCGGCCTTTTCGTCACATCCTCTCCGTGTCACGCCTTTGCAGTGACGAGAAGGGCCCGCTGCACGGCCGGACGGGCCAGAAAGCGGTCCAGATAGCCGCGGACATTCGTCAGCGCATCCCAGCCGACCAGTTCCGCAGCCTTGTAGTTGTCGCGCAGCGACCGCAGCCAGGGCGCGATCGCCATATCGGCGATGCTGTATTCGCCGGCAACCCATTCGCGCCCCTCCAACGCCCGGTCCAGCACCTTCAAAAGCCGTTCCGCCTCGGCGCGGTAGCGTTCCTTCGGGCGTGGATCCGCGATGTCCTTGCCGGCAAAATGGTGGAAATAGCCGAGCTGGCCGAACATCGGCCCGATCCCGCCCATCTGGAACATCAGCCATTGCAGCACTTCCCAGCGCTTTGCATCGGGCAGGAATTTTCCCGTTTTCTCGGCGAGATAGATCAGGATCGCGCCGCTTTCGAACAGGATCAGCATCTCGCCCCCCGGGCCATTCGGGTCCAGGATCACCGGGATCTTGTTGTTGGGGTTCACGCTCAGGAATTCGGGCGTGAACTGGTCGCCCCGACCGATGTCAACGAGATGGGCGTCATAGGGCAGCCCCGTCTCCTCCAGCATCGTCGCGACCTTGATTCCATTGGGCGTGTTCAGCGAATAGAGCTGGATCGCGTCGGGGTTTTGCGGCGGCCAGCGGCGGGTGACGGGATGCTCGGCAAGCGTGGTCATGCGGATCTCCTTCGGTTTCTGGTTCGCTGATACGGCAAAATTCCCCATTCGAAACATGAAAACTCTGTGCAATATTTCGCCGGCGCATGTGCGCGCGATGCCCGGCCACGGCGGTCCGGCACATACGGGAACGACAGCATGATAAAAGAATTCAAAGATTTCATCGCCCGCGGCAATGTCATGGACCTTGCGGTCGGTATCATCATCGGCGCGGCATTCACGGCCATCGTGAACTCGCTTGTCAGCGACCTGATCAACCCCATCATCGGCCTGATCCTCGGCGGCGTCGATTTCAGCAACATGTATCTTGTTCTGAAGGGCACGGTTCCCGAAGGTGCCAGCCTGCAGACCGCACGCGATTCCGGCGCGGCAGTTTTTGCCTATGGCTCGTTCATCACTGCGGTGATCAACTTCCTGATCATCGCCTGGGTGGTGTTCCTGCTGGTCAAGTCGATGAACCGCCTGCGCGATGCCACGACGAAAAAGCCGGCCCCGGCCGCACCAGCCGCCCCCGCAGCGCCGACCGAGGTCGAGGTGCTGCAGCAAATCCTGGTCGAACTGAAAAAAGCCTGATCCGCACAGGACGGTCGGCCCGCCGCAATGCGCGGCGGGCCATGGGTCGTTCGTCAGAGGTTCAGCGCCTCGGCCGCCGGGATGGTCGGCAGGCCCAGGGCCGCGCCGACCGCGGCATAGGTCAGCCGGCCTGCATGGACGTTCAGCCCGTTCAGCAGGTTCACATCCTCGGCGCAGGCGCGCTTCCACCCCTTGTCGGCCAGCGCCAGAAGGAAGGGCATCGTCGCATTGCCCAACGCCCGGGTCGAGGTCTGCGAAACCGCGCCCGGCATGTTGGCAACGCAATAATGCATGATCCCGTCCACTTCGTAGACCGGATCCTGATGCGTGGTCGGGCGCGAGGTCTCGAAACAGCCGCCCTGGTCAATGGCAACATCGACCAGCGCCGCGCCGGGCTTCATTATGCCCAATTGCGCCCGCGTCACCAGCTTGGGCGCGGCCGCCCCCGGCACCAAAACGGCGCCGATCACCATGTCGGTATCGGGCAGCAGTTCGGCGATGGCGCCGCCGGTCGCATATTGCGTGGTCAACCGGCCCATGAAGATGTCGTCGAGATAGCTCAGCCGCGGCAGCGAACGGTCCAGCACGGTGACATTCGCCCCCATGCCGGCGGCAACCCGCGCGGCGGCAGCGCCGACCACGCCGCCACCGATGATCATCACATTCGCCGGCCGTACCCCCGGCACCCCGCCCAGCAGAACGCCGCGCCCGCCATTCGCCTTCTGCAGCGTCCAGGCGCCCACCTGCGGTGCAAGGCGGCCGGCCACCTCGGACATCGGCGCCAGCAGCGGCAGGCCGCCGCGATTGTCCGTCACCGTCTCATAGGCGATGCAGGTCGCGCCCGAGGCGAGCAGATCATGGGTCTGCTCGGGGTCGGGCGCCAGATGCAGATAGGTGAACAGCACCTGGCCGGGGCGCAGCTTCTTGCGCTCGCCCGCCTGCGGCTCCTTCACCTTCACGATCATGTCGGCCTTCGCGAAAACCTCGTCGGCAGAACCGGCGACCACCGCGCCGGCCGCGCGATAATCGTCATCCGCGAACCCCGCGCCCAGCCCGGCCGCAGTCTCGATCAACACCTCGTGGCCATGGGCCACGGCCTCGCGCGCCGCATCCGGCGTCATGCCGACGCGAAATTCCTGCGGCTTGATTTCCCTGGGGCAACCGATCTTCATTTTTCAACCCTCCCGACCGCCTCTGACAGAGCGGCTCTATAGTCAAAGCATCTCGCGAATCCCGCCGCATTGGTTGCGCTTCTTGCTGGCACCACACCGGATCCGTGGTAGAATCGTCGAAGAAACCAGGAAATTACCGCAGAAATCTTCATGGACCTTCAACTTGACGCAATCGACATGCGGATTCTGGGCCTGTTGCAGAAGGAAGGCCGCATCACAAATGCCGAATTGTCCGAGCGGGTGAACCTGTCCGCCTCGGCCTGCCACCGCCGGGTACAGCGGCTGGAAGACGACGGCGTGATTGCCGCCTATGTCGCGCTGCTGGATGCCCGGCTGATGGGCCGTCCGACCGTGGTCTTCGTCGAGATCACGCTGGAAACCCAGGCCGAGGAAACGCTCGACGCCTTCGAACGCGAGGTCGCGCGCGTGCCGGACCTTCTCGAATGCCACCTGACCAGCGGCACGGCGGATTACCTGCTGAAGATCCTTGCCCGTGACACCGAGGATTTCGCCCGCATCCACCGGCGCTTTCTCAGCCGGTTGCCGGGCGTGGCCAAGGTGCAGTCGAGCTTTTCGCTGCGCAGCGTCGTGCAGACCACCGCGCTGACGCTCTGACGCCCGGCCGGGCCATCGGCCCTTGACCTTTGGCCGTGGTTGGACGAACTCTCGCCCGTACGGGGGAGATCGAGATGACATCGGGCCGGATCGTGGCGGACTGGATTGCTGCCGACTGGGGCACCTCGAACCTGCGTGTCTGGGCGATGGCCGCCGACGGCACCCCGCGCGCCGAAGCCGGGTCTGACGAGGGGATGGGCCGGCTTGCCCCGGGAGAATTCGAGCCCGCGCTCCTGCGGCTGATCGCGTCCTGGCTGGACGGGCGACGGGTCCCGGTCATCGCTTGCGGCATGGTCGGCGCCAGGCAGGGCTGGATCGAGGCGCGCTACCGCGCCGTGCCCTGTACCGCCGTCGATGCAGCAGCCATGATCGCCGCGCCCACCCAGGATCCGCAGATTTCCGTACGCATCGCGCCCGGCCTGTCGCAGGCGCAGCCGCCCGATGTGATGCGCGGCGAGGAAACCCAGATCGCGGGGGCACTTGCGCTCCACCCCGGCTTCGATGGCGTTCTCTGCCTGCCGGGCACCCATTGCAAATGGGTTCATGTCAGCGCGGGCGAGGTCGTCAGCTTCCAGACCTTCATGACCGGCGAGCTGTTCGACCTGATCGCCCGCCAGTCGGTTCTGCGGCACGGGATGCAGGGCGAAGGGGATGATGATCAGGCCTTCGATACCGCTGTTGCCGATACGCTGTCGCGGCCCGAGAAGATCGGCGCCCGGCTGTTCTCGCTGCGGGCCGAGGGGCTGCTGACCGGGCTTGCCCCCGCCACGGCGCGGGCCCGGCTGTCGGGCCTGCTGATCGGCATGGAACTGGCCGCCGCGCGGCCATACTGGCTGGGCCAGCCCGTCGCGCTGATCGGCTCTCCGCGGTTGTCTGCCGCCTATTCCCGCGCGCTGGCCGCGCAGGGGGTGCAGGCGCTGATCCTCGACGGCACCGCCTGCACGCTGGCGGGCCTGACCTCGCTTTACCGGCAGGAGGCCGCAAGATGACCCACCGTCCGCTGATCGCCATTCTCCGCGGCATCACCCCGCCCGAAGCCCTGCCGGTGGCCGAGGCGCTGATCGCCGCCGGAATCACCCGGATCGAGGTGCCGCTGAATTCCCCGCAACCGTTCGTCTCGATTTCCGCCATGGCCCGGACCTTTGGCGATCATGCGCAGATCGGCGCTGGCACCGTTCTGACCGTAAGCGAAGTGCATGACGTGCGCGCAGCCGGAGGCGCGCTGATCGTCTCGCCCAATGCCGATATCGAGGTGATCGCCGCAACGCGCTGGCTTGGCATGGAAAGCTGGCCCGGCGTGATGACGCCGAGCGAATGCTTTGCCGCGCTGAAGGCGGGGGCGACGGGGCTGAAACTGTTTCCCGGCAGCCTGATCGGCCCTGACGGGCTGAAAGCCATGCGCGCCGTGCTGCCGAAGACTTGCCCGGTCTATGCCGTGGGCGGTGCCGGGCCGGCCAATTTCGCGCAATGGCGGGCGGCGGGGGCGGATGGTTTCGGCATCGGCACGGCGATCTACACGCCGGGGCTGACTGCGGCCGAAGCAGGCGAGAGGGCCCGCGCCATGGTCACGGCCTGGGACAGCCTGGCATGATCTTCGATTCACGGCCGTGCGACCTGGGCGAAGGCCCGGTCTGGCATCCCGGTCGGGCCAGGCTCTACTGGTTCGACATCCTGAACCGGCGGCTTCTGTCGCGCGGCGACAGCGGGGCGCAGGTCTTCGAATTTCCCGAGATGGTCTCGGCACTGGGCCGGATCTCGGATGACGAGGCGGTGGTCGCCGCGGAATCCGGCCTTCTGCGGGTGAACCTGAACGACGGCAGCTTCACGCCCTTGCACCCGGTCGCGGCGGGCCAGCCGGCAACCCGGTCGAACGACGGCAGGGCGGACCGGCAGGGTGGGTTCTGGTGGGGAACGATGGGCCGGCGTGGCGGGGCCGATCCCGGCCTTGGCGCGGTCTTCCGCTATTGCCACGGCGAGGTGCGGCGACTTTTCACCGGCCTGACGATTCCCAATGCAATCTGCTTTGCCGCAGACGGCCGCAGTGCCTTCTTTGCCGATACCGCACCTGCGAAGGTCTGGCGGGTGGCGCTTGACGGCGCGGGCTGGCCGCTGGGCGAACCCGGCATCTATCTCGACCTGGCGGCCGAGGGGCTGAACCCCGATGGTGCGGTGATCGGGGCGGACGGGCTGTTCTGGAACGCGCAATGGGGCGCGTCGCGGGTGGCGGCCTATGCCCCGGACGGAACGCTGGCCAGGACGGTCGCGGTCCCGGCGCCGCATGCCTCCTGCCCGGCCTTCGGCGGCACCGATCTTTCGGTGCTTTATGTCACCACCGCGCGCGAGGAGATGGATGCCGCGGCGCTGGCGGCCTGCCCCGCGGCGGGCCAGACCTTTGCCATTGCCGGCGTGGGCCGCGGCCTGCCCGAGCCACAGGTCCTGCTCTGACCGGCCGCCACCGGCAGGATCAGCCGTTCAGCGCCAGGAAGACCACGGCATTCGGACCAAGCGTCAGCATGCCCCCATCCAGCACGGCATTCTGCACCGGGCCAACCGGCGTGGCGGCAGCCTCGAATGCCAGGGCCACCGTGGTGGCAGACAGGTTGAACAAGCACAAAAGCGCGCCCTCGCCCAGGCCGCGCTGGAAGGCAAGCACGGGATCGGGCGTATCGAGAAAGGTGCTGCGCCCCGTTCGCAGCGCCGGCGTGAGACGGCGGAAGGCCAGCATCGCGCGGTAGAATTCCAGCACCGATCCCGGCCGACCGGTCTGGGCTGCTACATTGCGGGCCAGTTGCGGCGGTTTGACCGGCAACCAGGGCGTGCCCGTCGTGAAGCCACCCCGGGGCGAATCGTCCCAGACCATCGGCGTCCGCGTGTTGTCCCGGCCTACCGGCGCCGGCCAGAAGGCAATGCCCTGTGGATCGGTCAGTTCCTCGAAGGCCAGTTCGGTATCGGTTTGGCCGATCTCCTCGCCTTGCCAGAGGCAGATCGACCCCTCGAAGGACAGGAGCAGCGCCCCGGCCTGTTTCGCCAGCGTCTCGGCATCCGCGCCATGCGACAGCCAGCGCGTTACCTGCCGCGGCACGTCGTGGTTGCCAAAGGCCCACATCGGCCAGCCCTGCGGCGCGCCCCGGAAAAACCCCTCGATCCGGCTGCGGAAGAAGGCCGGCGCATAGTCCCGGCCCAGCATCTCGAAACTGTAGCACTGGTGCAGCCGGCCGGGCGCGGAATAGGCGCCCATCATCTCGATGGCGTGGTGGCTGTCGCCCACCTCGCCCACCGAGGCCGCACCATATTCATCCAGCAGCCTGCGCATCCGCGCCAGCCAGGCCAGGTTTTCGGGCCGGTTCTTGTCGAACAGGTGGTACTGCATGCCGTAGGGATTCGTCTCCGGCTCGTCCCTCTCGACAAAATCGGCCGGATTGTCGCGCAGTTTCCGGTCGTGGAAGAAGTAGTTGACCGTATCGAAGCGAAAGCCGTCGACGCCGCGGTCCAGCCAGAAGCGCAGTACCGACAGCGCCCAGTCCTGCACCTGCGGATTGTGGTAGTTGAGATCCGGCTGCTCGGCCAGGAAGTTGTGCAGGTAGTATTGCCTGCGCCGGGCGTCCCAGGTCCAGGCGCTGCCGCCGAAGACCGAAAGCCAGTTGTTGGGCGGGCTGCCGTCGTGGCGCGGATCGGCCCAGACATACCAGTCCGCCCGCGGGCCCGTTCGGCTGGCCCGGCTTTCGGTAAAGAACGGGTGGCGGTCCGAGGAATGCGACAGCACCTGGTCTATGATGATCTTCAGCCCCAGATCATGCGCCCGCGCAACCAGCGCGTCGAAATCTGCAAGCGTGCCGAAGACCGGATCGACATCGGTATAATCAGAGACGTCATAGCCCATGTCCCGCATCGGGCTGCGAAAGAACGGCGACAGCCAGACCGCATCCACCCCAAGACCAGCCAGATAGGGCAGCCGCGCGGTAAGCCCCGGCAGATCGCCCACGCCATCGCCGTCCGAATCCTGAAAGCTGCGCGGATAGACCTGATAGGTGACGGCCCCCTTCCACCAGTCGCTCATGCCTGTCTCCGCAAGCACGCCCGGGCCGCGGCGGCCGGTGCGAAGATCTGTGTTCCGGGCATCGGCCCCTCCTGTCCTGCCGGCGGCCCCGCTGCGCGGCGGCCTGCACCGCGGGATCAAAGCGCGGCAACGGCCGATGTTTCAAGGGGCGGAATTCCGGTTGCTACTGATGTGCATCACAATTCTGCATTTGACGGCGCCGGCGCCACAGCGCAGGTTCCGGCCCGAACAGGAGCCCGATATGTCCACCACCGCATCGTCCGCACGCGCGCCGCTGATCACCCCGGTCCTGGTGGCCGGCTCGGTCATCCTGATGATCGGCTTTGCCGTCCGTGCCAGTTTCGGGGTCTTCCAGATTCCCATCGCCGAGGAATTCGGCTGGGCGCGGACCGAGTTCTCGCTGGCCATCGCCATACAGAACCTGGCCTGGGGCTTTGGCCAGCCGCTGTTCGGGGCCATCGCCGACCGCTTCGGCGACCGCAAGGCGATTGTGGGCGGCGCGATCCTTTATGCGCTGGGATTGGTTCTGTCGTCCTTCGCGGTGCAGCCCTGGCAGCACCAGACGCTTGAGATCCTTGTGGGTTTCGGCATCGCGGGAACCGGCTTCGGGGTGATCCTGGCCATCGTCGGCCGCGCCGCCGCCCCCGAAAACCGCTCGATGGCACTGGGGATCGGCACTGCGGCGGGATCGGCCGGGCAGGTGATCGGTGCGCCGGTCGCCGAGATTCTGCTGCAATATTACAGCTGGCAGATTGTCTTCGTCATCTTCGCCGTGGTGATCCTGTGTTCGCTTTTCGCGCTGCCGTTCCTGCGCTCGCCCAAGCTTGCCAGCCGGGCCGAGCTTGAGGAAAGCATGGGCACGGTCCTGGCCCGGGCCTTCCGCGACCCGTCCTATACGCTGATCTTCCTGGGCTTCTTTTCCTGCGGCTATCAGCTGGCCTTCATCACCGCGCATTTTCCCGCCTTCGTGACAGAGCTTTGCGGGCCGATCGACCAGACCGGAATGCTGGCAGCGATCGGAATCCGGACAACCTCGGCGCTGGGTGCGGTGTCGATCGGGGTGATCGGGCTGTTCAACATCATCGGCACGGTGCTGGCAGGCTGGCTGGGCAAGCGCTACACGAAGAAATACCTGCTTGCCGGGATCTATCTGGCGCGGACCGTGACCTCGGCCGTCTTCATCCTGTTGCCGATCACGCCGGCCTCGGTGCTGATCTTCTCGGCGGTGATGGGCGCGCTGTGGCTGGCCACCGTGCCGCTGACCTCGGGGCTGGTCGCCTATATCTACGGGCTGCGCTATATGGGCACGCTTTACGGCTTCGTCTTCCTCAGCCACCAGATCGGCGGGTTCCTCGGCGTCTGGCTGGGCGCCAAGATGTATGATCTCAACGGCGATTACACATTGGTGTGGTGGATCGGCGTCGGGGTGGGCGCCTTCTCGGCGCTGGTGCTTTTGCCGGTCCGTGAACGGCCGCTGACAGCGCAGACGGCCTGAATCCCGGGATGACCGGCCTGTTCCCCGGTCGGTCTGCAGGTGGCGCGGGCGCGCCTCTGTGTCAGTCACAAGCCCGCCGGTGCCCGGCCCGTCACCGTGGCGCGGCGGCGCGCCTGAGCCGGTCGGTGATCGCCCGACCAAGGCCGGTATCAGGCACCGGGGCAAAGGCGATCCGGCCCTGCGGACCGGCCAGCGCATCGGCCTCGCGCAGGATGTGGAACAGGTTTGCCGCCGCCTCGACCAGATCGCCGTCAGCAGACAGCGTCAGATCGCCCTTCACCGGACCGTAGCCCACAAGGATTTCTCCCGTTTCCGCCGCCCGCGCGTTCAGCCGCACCATGGCCCCGGGCGCGTAATGCGAGGCAAGCTGCCCCGGCGCATTCGGCCGCGCTTCATCGCCGCCTGCCGGCAGCGCCTGGCCAAGCAGTGCCTCCAGCGCCTCGGCCGGAACCCCGCCGGGGCGCAGCAGCCGCGCGGCGCCGGCCAGCCCGAGGATGGTCGATTCCACCCCCACGGCACTGGGTCCGCCATCCACGACCGCAGCGATCCGCCCGGAAAGCCCGGCCAGCACATGCGCCGCCCGTGTCGGCGAAACCTTGCCCGACGGATTGGCAGATGGCGCAGCCACCGGGCCGCCGAACGCGGTCAACAAGGCCCGCGCCACCGGATGCGCCGGCACCCGGATCGCAACCGTAGGCAAACCTGCCGTCACCAGTGGCGATATGCCAGCCTCGGGCCGCAGCGGCAACACCAGCGTCAGCGGCCCCGGCCAGAATGCCGCCGCCACAGCCCGCGCGCGGTCGTCGAAAACCGCCACCGCCTCGGCTGCGGCGACCGAGGGCAGATGCACGATCAGCGGGTTGAACCGCGGCCGCCCCTTCGCCGCAAAAATCCGCGCCACGGTGGCATCCTGCCGGGCATCGCCGCCAAGGCCATAGACGGTTTCGGTCGGAAAAGCGACCAGCCGCCCCCCGGCCAGAAGGTGTGCGGCCCGCGCCACACCCGCATCGTCGGCGGCAAGGGTTTCGGTCTTTTCCATCTGACGCAGCGTCCAGCTTGCAGGAAGGGGCGACTTGGCTAGCCTTGCCTCATAGGAGAGCCACGCTCTCGAGACAAGCCGGAGAGTTCCGATGACCAAAGCCGCCCTGGCCGACCAGCGCTTCATTCTGGATCACGTCATCGGGTTCGCCGATGTTGCTGCAACGGACCGATTCGCCGAGGCGACGCCCGATACGGTGACGGCAATCCTGACCGAAGCGGCGCGGATGTGCGATGCCGAGGTGGCGCCGCTGAACCGCGGGGGCGATCTGACGCCCGCCCGGCTGGAAAACGGTGTGCTGCGGTCGTCGCCCGGCTATGACAGGGGCTATCGGGCCATTGCCGAGGGCGGCTGGATCGGCGTCTCGGCCAACCCTGACCACGGTGGCATGGGCCTGCCCCATACGCTGGCCACCTGCGTGAACGAGATGCTGTCCGGCGCCTGCCTGGCGCTGCAGCTGAAGCCGCTGCTGACCCAGGGCCAGATCGAGGCGCTGGAACACCATGCCAGCGACGAGATCAAGGCGATCTATCTGCCGAAGCTGATCTCCGGCGAATGGTCGGGCACGATGAACCTGACCGAACCGCAGGCCGGCTCGGATGTGGGGGCGCTGCGCAGCACGGCAAAGCCGAATGGCGACGGCAGCTATGCCGTGACCGGGCAGAAGATCTTCATCACCTGGGGCGACAGCGACCTGGTGGCGAATGTCTGCCATCTGGTGCTGGCACGCCTGCCCGATGCCGCGCCGGGCACCCGGGGGATCAGCCTGTTCATGGTGCCGAAACTGCTGCCCGATGCCGATGGCAGGCCCGGACAGGCCAACAGCCTGAAGGTGGTCAGCCTGGAGCACAAGCTTGGCATCCACGGCAGCCCGACCTGCGTGATGCAGTTCGACGGCGCGACGGGCTGGCTTGTCGGCGCGCCGCACAAGGGCATGGCCGCCATGTTCACCATGATGAACAATGCGCGGCTCGGCGTCGGCATGCAGGGCGTGGGCGTGGCCGAGGCCGCGCTGCAGAAGGCCGCGCGCTATGCGGTCGATCGCGTTCAGGGCCAGACCGCCGAAGGCGTGGCCGGCATCATCGGCCATGCCGATGTGCGCCGCATGCTGGCCGAGGGCCGCGCGCAGATCTTCGCGGCGCGGGCGATCGGGCTGGCCTGCGCCAAGGCGACCGACATGGCCACCGCCACGGGCGATCCCAACTGGCAGGCCCGGGCCGCGCTGCTCACGCCCATCGCCAAGGCCTATGGCACCGATGTCGGCATTGCCGTCGCCGACCTTGGCGTACAGATCCACGGCGGCATGGGCTTCATCGAGGAGACCGGCGCCGCGCAATATCTGCGCGATGCCCGGATCACCGCGATCTACGAGGGCACGAACGGAATCCAGGCAATGGACCTTGTGGGACGCAAGCTTTCGGACCGCGGCGAAGCCGCCTTCCGCCTGATCGGCGAGGTCGAGGCCGCGGCCGCCAAGGCACGCGCCGCCGCCCCCGACCTGGCCAACGAGGTCTGGCAGGCCGCCGAAACCCTGCGCGAGGCAACCGAGCAGTTGCTTGCGACCGAGATGGACGACCGTTTCGCCGGCGCCGTTCCCTATCTTCGCGCCTTTGCGCTGATCCTGGGCGCCCATGCACATCTGAAGGCCGCGCTGGCCGATCCCGCTCGCCTGCCGCTGGCCAAGGTGATGATCCGCCGCCTTCTGCCCGGCCACGCCGCCCTTCTGATCGAAGCGCGAGAGGGTGCAGCCGGTCTTTACGCCGTCACCCCCGAGGCTTTGGGCGCCTGACCCCGCCGGCCGGACCCCCGCAAGGATCGCGTGCCGGCGCCGATCTTTCCATCCCCGCCGTTTCACCCAGCCCTGAATGTGGCAACGGCCCCCCAGGAATACCTGCCGGGGGGGCAGGCCGGCGCCCCCCGGCGCCCCCGATCTGATCCGGCTCTGATCCGGCATGGAAAAACCCCCGCGCGTGGCACGGGGGTTGATCGGGTGGCGGGTTGCCCCGCCCAGTGCCGCTGAACGCCTTGCCAGGCGCCTTCGCCGGACCTGTCAGAGAGCGCCTTCGCGCTGAGCCTTCTTGCGTGCGAGTTTACGGGCGCGGCGGATCGCCTCGGCCTGTTCGCGCGCCTTCTTGACCGACGGTTTCTCGAAATGCTGCTTGAGCTTCATTTCGCGGAAAACGCCTTCACGCTGAAGTTTCTTCTTCAGGGCCCTGAGGGCCTGTTCGACATTGTTGTCGCGGACGCTGACCTGCATGTGGTTGTCACCACCTTCCTAAGCTAGAGTTGCACTGATGTGCAGGCTGGTGGCCTATAGCAAAGGTCAGCCGGCCTGTCCACCTTTGCGGGCGGAGGAAACGATGGAACACAGCGAAGCACGGGACAGGCTGATCGAGGCCGCGTTGGACAATGTGGCCTTCGATGGCTGGTCCGAGGCGACCTTCCGGCTTGCCGTGGCCGATTCGGGCGTGGACCCGGCGCTGGCCCGCGTCCTTTTTCCCCGTGGCGGCCCCGATCTGGCGCTGGCCTATCACGCAGCGGGCGACCGGGCGATGGCGCGCGCGCTCGCCGCCGAAGATCTGGCGGCCCTGCGCTTTCGCGACCGGGTGGCCCGGGCGGTCTGGCTGCGCCTGGATCTTGCCGATCGCGAGGCGGTGCGGCGCGGCATGGCATTGTTCTCCCTGCCGCAGCATGCCGCCGAGGGGGCCCGCGCGCTCTGGGGTACGGCCGATGCGATCTGGACGGCGCTGGGCGACAGCTCGGACGATGTGAACTGGTATACCAAGCGCGCCACGCTGTCGGCCGTCTATGGCGCCACGGTGCTGTTCTGGCTGGGCGACGACAGCACCGGGCAGGAGGCCACGCGCGATTTCCTCGGCCGCCGGATCGACGAGGTGATGCGCTTCGAAAAGACCAAGGCCGCGATTCGCGCCAATCCGCTGGGCCGGGTGCTCATGGCCGGCCCCTTCGGCCTGATGGCGCGCATCCGTGCCCCGACCTCCCCAGATGACCTGCCCGGTCGCATGTCCGACCGGCCCTGACACCGCAGAAGGAACCGAACAGAGATGACCCTTTCCGATTCCATGCTGGCGATGGAGATCCTGGCCCCCGGCGGCCCCGATGTGTTGCAGGCCTGCGCGCGCCCGGTGCCGGTGCCGGGACACGGGCAGATCGTGATCCGGATCGCCTGGGCCGGGGTCAACCGCCCCGATGCCCTGCAGCGTGCCGGCGCCTATGCGCCGCCGCCCGATGCCTCGCCGCTGCCGGGGCTGGAATGCTCGGGCACCGTGGTCGAATGCGGCCCCGGCGTCACCCGCTGGCAGATCGGCGACAAGGTCTGCGCCTTGTTGCCCGGTGGCGGCTATGCCGAATATGCCAACTGTCCCGCCAGCCACGCCCTGCCAATCCCCGAGGGGATGACCCTGAAAGAGGCCGCTTGCCTGCCGGAAACCTGTTTCACCGTCTGGTCGAATGTTGTCATGCGGGGCCGGCTGAAGGCGGGTGAGACCTTTCTTGTCCATGGCGGCACCAGCGGCATCGGAACCACCGCGATCCAGATTGCAAAGGCGCTTGGCGCGCGGGTCTTCGCCACCGCCGGATCGGCCGAGAAATGCGCGGTCTGCGAAGCGCTGGGCGCCCAGCACGCATTCAACTATCGCGAAGAGGATTTCGTCACCGGGCTGCGCGAGGCTGGCGGGGCCGATGTGATCCTGGACATGGTGGGCGGCTCCTATATCGCCAGAAACCTGAAGGCGCTGGCCGATGACGGGCGGCTGGTGCAGATCGCCTTCCTGCAGGGCGCCCGCGCCGAGATCGGCCTTGGGGAATTGATGAGCCGCCGGCTGACCATCACCGGCTCGACCCTGCGGCCGCAGAGCGAACTGGCCAAGGCACGGATTGCCGCCGAGGTCGAGGCCCATGTCTGGCCGATGATCGCGCGCGGCGCCGTGAAGGTGGTGCTCGACAGCGAGTTCCCGTTGCGCGAGGCCGCCCGCGCGCATGAACGGATCGAATCCGCCAATCATATCGGCAAGATCGTGATGCGCGTCGAGGCCTGAGCCAGGGCCGCGCCAAAGCACCGCCCGAACAGGCCGATGTTGTCATGCGGGCAGGCGCGGGCGCAG
>JACSRN010000117.1 GCA_014879735.1 Paracoccaceae bacterium | reverse complement strand
CGCATCGCCTATCTCATTCGCGAGATGCACGTCGCGCCGTGGAATATCCTGGCCGTCACCTTCACCAATAAGGCCGCGCGCGAGATGAAGACGCGGCTGGCGCGGCTGATCGGTCAAGTCGAGGGCATGCCCTGGATGGGCACCTTCCATTCGCTGTCGGTGAAGATCCTGCGCCGCCATGCCGAACTGGTCGGGCTGAAGCCCAGTTTCACCATTCTCGACACCGACGACCAGCTGCGCATTCTGAAACAGCTGATCGTGGCGCGAAACATCGACGACAAGCGCTGGCCGCCGCGGATGCTGGCCGGGCTGATCGATGGCTGGAAGAACCGGGCGCTGACGCCGGAGCGGGTGCCGTCGTCCGAAGCGGCGGGCTACAACAACCTCGGGACCGAAATCTATGCGGAATATCAGGAGCGGCTGCGCAGCCTGAATGCCACCGATTTCGGCGACCTGCTGCTGTATTGCGTCGAGATCTTTCGCCGGCACGAGGATGTGCTGGCACAGTACCAGCGCCGGTTCAGGTATATTCTGGTCGACGAATATCAGGACACCAATGCCGCACAATATCTGTGGCTGCGGCTGCTGGCGCAGGCGCACCGCAACATCTGCTGCGTGGGGGATGACGACCAGTCGATCTATGGCTGGCGCGGGGCGGAGGTCGGCAATATCCTGCGGTTCGAGAAGGATTTTCCCGGCGCGCAGATCATTCGCCTGGAGCAGAACTACCGCTCGACACCGCATATCCTGGCCGCCGCCTCTGGGATCATCTCGGCCAATGCCGGACGGCTGGGCAAGACGCTGTGGACCGAGGTTGCCGAAGGCGAGAAGGTCCGGCTGATCGGCCATTGGGACGGCGAGGAAGAGGCGCGCTGGATCGGCGAAGAGATCGAGGCAATCCAGCGCGGCACCCGCGGCCGCGATCCGACGGGTCTGAACGGCCAGGTCATCCTGGTCCGTGCCAGCCACCAGATGCGCGCCTTCGAGGACCGTTTCCTGACCATCGGCCTGCCCTATCGGGTGGTCGGCGGGCCGCGGTTCTATGAACGCGCGGAAATCCGTGACGCCATGGCCTATTTCCGGCTGGCGGTCAGCCCTGACGACGATCTGGCCTTCGAACGGGTGGTGAACCTGCCGAAGCGGGGTCTGGGCGAGAAGGCCGTGCAGATGATCCAGACCGAGGCGCGGTCGGTGGGGATGAGCCTTTTGGAGGGCGCGCGCAGCCTGCTGGCGCGCGGCGGTCTGGGCGGCAAGGGGGCGGCGCAGCTGCGCGGCTTCGTCGAGGGGGTGGACCGCTGGCATGCGGCGATCGCCACCACCCGGCCCGAGCCGGCCGAGGCGGTGATCGAGCCGCTGTTTCCCGACACGCCAGCGGCTTCTGACCTGTCGCATGTCCGACTGGCCGAGGTGATCCTGGAGGAATCCGGCTATGTCTCGATGTGGCAGAACGACAAGACGCCCGAGGCGCCCGGACGGCTCGACAACCTCAAGGAACTGGTGAAGGCGCTGGAGCAGTTCGACAGCCTGCAGGGCTTTTTGGAACATGTCAGCCTGATCATGGACAATGACAGCGAGGATGCGGCCGAGAAGGTGACGCTGATGACGCTGCATGCGGCCAAGGGGCTGGAATTTCCGGTGGTTTTCCTGCCGGGATGGGAGGACGGGCTGTTCCCCAGCCAGCGCAGCGTTGATGAGAGTGGGCTGAAGGGCATCGAGGAGGAGCGCCGGCTGGCCTATGTCGGCATCACCCGGGCCGAGGAATTGTGCACGATCTCGTTCGCGTCGAATCGCCGGGTCTATGGCCAGTGGCAAAGCCAGATGCCCAGCCGCTTCATCGACGAATTGCCGGTCGACCATGTCGAGGTGCTGACGGCACCCGGCCTGATGGGGGGCGGTTATGGTGCCGCGGCGCCGGGATTCGGGGCGGGGCCTGGCTCGGCGCTGGAAGAGCGGGCGACGAAGGCCGATGTCTATAATTCGCCGGGTTGGCGGCGGATGCAGGACCGTCAGGCGCATTATCCGGTGTCGCGGCCGCGCGAGGCGGCGGGGCTGACGATCGACCTGACGGCGGACAGCGCCTATTCGATAGGCGACCGGGTCTTTCATGTGAAATTCGGCTATGGCCGGGTGACGGGAATCGAGGGCGACAAGCTCGACATCCGCTTCGACAAGGCGGGCGAGAAGAAGATCATCGCGCGGTTCGTCATGTCGGCCGATCCCGGCGACGAGGTGCCGTTCTGAACGGCGCCGGTGCGGGCGGATCGGCAGGCATTGCCGAACCCCCGGGAAGATCCGGATCCGGGCGCTACATCCGCCGCCGCGCCCAGGCCCGTTCCAGAGCATAGAGGCCAAGGCCCGCGATCAGCCCCCAGAATGCGGCCCCGACACCAAGGATCGCCACGCCGGATCCGGTGACAGCCAGCGTCAGCGCCGCGGCAAAGCGCTGTTCGGGGGCGGCAAAGGCCGTGGTCATCGCGCCGGTCAGCGGCCCGAGCAGCGCCAGCGCCACCAGCGCCGTCATCACCTGCGGCGGCAATGCCGCCAGAAGCGAGAGGATCGCCGGGCTGCCCAGCCCGAGCAGCACCCAGAATCCGGCATAGGCGAGACCGACGCGCCAGCGCTCCTCTTTCACCGGATGGACGTCAGGGCCAAGGCAGATCGCGGCGGTGATCGCGGCCATCGAAACGGTATGGGCGCCGAACAGCCCCGCCAGCGTCGACAAGCCGCCGGTGACGCCCAGGGCACGGCGCACCGGCGGCTCGTAGCCGGCGGCGCGCAGCGTGGCAAAGCCCGGCAGGTTCTGCGACGCCATGGTGACAAGGTAGAGCGGCAAGCCGACGCCCACCAGAACGCCCGGGTCGAAGGTCGGCGGGATGAAGGTCAGCCGTGGCAGCGGCAACGAAAGGCCGGGCAGGGCCGCGGCGCCAAGCCCGAAGGCCAGTGCAAGGCCAAGGGCCAGCGCCGCCAGCACGGCCAGCGCGGGATTGACCAGCCGCACCAGCGCAAAGATCGCCAGCATCGGCAGGACCAGCGCCGGCGCCGCCTCGGCCGCTCCGGTTCCGGCCAGGCAGAACGGCAGCAGGACGCCCGCCAGCATGCCGCCGGCGATTCCATCGGGAATCAGCGCCACGGCGCGCCCCAGCGGCCGCAGCGCGCCGGTCAGCGCGATCAGCCCGCCGGCAAGCAGAAAGGCGCCCACCGCCTCGGCCATGGTGACGCCGGTCGTTGCGGCCAGCAGCGCCGCTCCGGGGGTGGACCAGGCCAGCACGACCGGCACCCGGCTCCAGACCGACAGGATCGCCGAACCGGCCGCCTTGGCCAGGCTGATCGCCAGCACCCAGCTTGCCGTCTGGGCGGGCGTCGCCCCCAGGGCCGCCGCTGCCGACAGCACCAGCGCGATGGTCGAGCCGTAGCCAACCAGCGAGGCGACCAATGCCGCCGAGATCAGGGAAGGCCGCATCCGTTGCCCAATGCCGTCGATACCGGAGTGCGACTATGCGGCCGCGGCGGGGAAAGGCAAGGGCGGACCGGACGGCGGAAGTGGTTGAAGGGGGTGA